>CAZMWO010000311.1:0-4690 GCA_964569565.1 uncultured bacterium
ATCAGTGGTAGGATTATCGGCAATAACCTTGTTGAACTGAGTTATTGCAGTGTCATACTGGCCCTTTTCCATGTGGGCCCAGCCCTGATCATTGAAGGCATTGCCGCGAACGATCGGGGTTCCGATATCATAAGAGTAGTTGCTGTCACCCTCACCGTTAACGCCGCCTGAGCAGCCGGTGAGCCCGACAGTAAGAGAAAGCGCCAGCAGAATTACACCCAGATGCTTTTTCATAGTTGCTCTCCTTTCCATCACTAGCGCATTACCGCGAATTTGCCGCGTTTTTTGAATGTCTGACCACCCTTGCTGATGCTCAGCTTGTAGAAGTAGACACCGTTGGCAACCGTCTTACCACTGTTGTTGCGCAGATCCCATCTGAAGCGACCATCGGTAAGGCTTACAAAGTCACTGGTTTCGAAACCCGCTACCTTGTGACCGGCTGTATCGTAGATGCGCAGCGAAACAACATCGGCAGTCTGATTGAAGTTGTAGTTGAAATACATCGAATTACCGGTGGCCGGGTTCGGGTAGGGCATGAACTCATCGACCGCGAAGGCACCGGGAGCGGTGACCCAGAATGACTGGCGCAGGTTGTTACCGGCGTTATCGTCGATCTCGAGGCCAATTTCGTGCTTACCCTTGGGCAGAGCCTGCTTAACCTTGTAAGCGAAGCTGCCATCGGAGTTGAGCGCCACACCAGGCATTTCCAGCCCGTCAACATAAAGTTTGAAGGTATCACGTTTCAGGCCTGAACCCGATTCGGCAATCACACCCTTTATTTCAGGGAAGGAGTCTTCGAGTCTTTCGTTATCGGCCGGACTCTGTTCGCGCAGCGAAGGCGAGGTCATATCGGCCATGAGAGCCAGGCGACCAAGGCCGCTGATCTGTGCCGACACTTCACCATCTTTCACTTCACCACCCTGGAACACCCAGTTTCCCCTGGAATTCAGGCGATAGAGATGAACCTTTTCGGGCGGAACCGTAATCTTTTCCTTGCCAAGGCTGGCGGTATAGAGAAGTCTCTTTTTCAGGCGCAGGCTGGCCGGGCCGATTTCTTCGAGAGCCAGAACCGGAACCAGTTCAGAACTCTTCTGCGCAACCGTCGTCGGCATTACCGATGCGACACTGGCGCGCATGCTTCCTGACTCGAACGGGGATTCGAGGCTGGTGCGGTCGAACATGTAAATCACTGAGTTGCCGAAAGCTGAGTCTTCTGCGCCTTTCAGGCTGGCAAGGCCGGATATTGATGAGATATCGAGACGCTGCGAGGCTGAGAGGTCAGCAACCATGAATTCGACGGTATCGTTACCGACCATTCCATAGAGATCGGTGCCGGCGAGGCTGATGTATGCTTTACCCGGGCTGGCCATATCAATTTTGTAGGAACCGGCATAGTAGCGTTCCTTCAAAAAGTTCATGGTAACCGGAGTTCTCGTTGAATTCTGCTGCACAGAAACGGTCGGCGGCCCCTGCAGAGCTTCTGACGATCTGGTAACTATCATTATTTCGTATTCATTGGCCGGGTTCGAGAACATGCGGGTGATGAACGACGGGCCGGTATTGATAACGACGCTGTTGGTGCCGTCGACAGACATTACGTTGCCGGCGAGGTCGGTAGCGCCTTCGATAGAGATGATCGCCGTGCCGTCATAAAGCGCGCTGCTGTTGATCGGAACCACAGTAGTGCCGGTCCAGGTGTCTTCTACATAAGAAACCTTTTCGATAGCCATCATCTGGCCGCCGGCAGTGGTGATCTTGACCAGCGGTGAGAGAGTGGTATCGACAAGTTCGCTGAACCTGATGGTAAAGGTAACCATGCCGGTAGAGATCTTGTTGCCCTGGCTGGGAGCCGGCTGAACTTCGACCACCAGAGGTCTGACCGTATCGACAGTGAAAGTGCGGGTTACTGAGAAGCCGCTGATGTTATAACCGTCGGTGCAGGTTTCTATCGAAGCGACACGCCAGTAGTAAGTGCCATCTTTGGGAACCGAGAAAGCACCTTCGGTCATTACCAGAACCTGACCTACCAGCCCGGTATAAATCGCATCCTGAGTCTGCTGGTTGAGGATATTGTTGAACGAAGCATCATCAGCCACCTGCAACAGATAGCGGTCGGCGCCGGTCTGGGCTGCCCACTTGAACAGCTGGCCGCGGTTCTTGGTAATCAGTGCCGGGAGAGGCACGATAAGAGAAGGCGCGGGCGGCGGAGTGCGGTCTACAACATAAGTCACTGGAGTTTCGGTCGAAGTGTTACCACCAAGGTCGGTGGCCCTGATATTAACTGTATAAGTAGCATCGGTCTTGCTGCTGATATCGAGGTTAGCGCTGAAACTGGCACTCTTGGAGGGCAAACCTGAAGCAGTCAGAGTCGACCAGGCACCGGCATTTTCAGAATACTCGATGCTGACAACCCTTACTTCTTCTGAGGTGCCCTGATCCATTACCGTGCCGGAGATATCAACAACATTTTTGCAGAACTTACTGCCGGCGGCAGGTTTGGTGATGCTCGTCACTTCAGGCGGCAGAAAGTCGAATTTGTAGGTATAAGATGCTGCCATGCTGTTCGGAATCTGCTCACCGTCGTTTACCTGGTCTTTGAGATCGACGCTGACGATAACGTTAGCCATACCGGCAGCCCCGTTGGCTGGCGGATTCGGCCGGGGCAAAGTCAATTCGTTGCCACTGACTGAAGGAGCAGCCGAAACTACTGTATCCATTGTCCATGAGAAAGAACTGATTGCAGCGTTAACACCTGAACCAGCACCGTTATACCAGTTAGGATCGCTGGGAACCTGGATACCGGCAAAACTGAAACCATTCGGCTGCACCGGCATGTGCGGCCCATGTTGAATGGCATCTTTCGGTGCGTCAGATACTGTAATACCGATCTGACTCTGATTGAGACCGAACCATACCGGACTGCCGCTGTTGATGACAATAGCAGGTTCGGTTTTGGTAACGACCGGAGGTATGCTGTCGTAGTTGAAGAATGATCTGACCGGGTTACCGATGTTGCCAAGAGTGTCTCTCGGAACGACGGTTACGTCGTAGCGGCCATCGTGCGACTGATTTGTCGCCAGTTGACCGGTGGCTCCGAAGAGATCCCAGACAACTGCAGTGGTTGAAGCATTCGCAACCTGGTTGCCCACAATCTTGCCATTATAGCGAACTTCAATGGTCGAGCGTGCATGGTCGGCGCGTGGATGATTGATGCTCGCCCATACCTGATCCTGAGCCAGGGCAACATGCGTTTTATTAGCGATACGCTGATCGGCAGGGAAGAAAGTAACGTTACTCGGCGCTTCCTTGTCGAGGGTAAACGAGCGTGATGCTGTATCACCGACGTTGCCTCCCTGATCTACCGGCGTGACACTTACGGTATAAGTGCCGTTGATGGTCAGTTCGGGGAAATCGAAGTAAATCGTATCACTGCTGTTGTTTGAATAGTTGCCCGTGATGTTGGTGCCGGATTCGTCATGCACCAGCTTGAATCTCGAATAGATGCTGCTGAAGTTGATACCTGAATCGCCGCTGTCGCTGAAGGTAGCAGTCAGGCGGGTGACCGCGCTGGCAATCACAACCGGCTGCGGCAGCATGGCGTTGATATCTTCTGCCATGTTACCCAGCGAGATTTTGGTTACGATCGGTGTGCCATTATCATAGATAAGTATGCGATAAGGCTTGGTGGTGTAATCTTCAAGATTAGCCGTCGGCTTGGCCTGGTCGGCCGCCACTACCCAGAGCTTGTAGCGCCCGGCTGCGAGACCGGTTCCGCCGGCAGTAGTAACATCCCAGTTCTTTTCCCATGGGGAAGGAGAGGCAGCCATTATCGGCACTGATTCGGAGCCGACTGCGCCACCGCTGAAATTCTGCCAGACCAGATTCACATAGCCGACACCGGAACCGCCGGAATCAACCACTTCACCCTTGAGCAGAACCTTTGTAGATGATGCTGACGCATAAAGAGTATCGCTCGATTCGAACGAAGCGACCGGATTGCTGGAGTCGATGCTGAAGGCGCCGGCGACCGAATAATCGGTCATGGTATTGCCAGACGCATCCTGAGCGCCGGAAACATTTACCGAAGCGGCTCCGTCATAACCGGCGCCACCGTTTTTCGGCACTATCATATCGCCGATAAAGGTTGTCGACGCAACCCATGTTCCGCCTGAAAGAGTCAGAGCAGAACCGCCGCCGGCCTGAACAGTCACTACCGGGTTAACGGTGCGGTTCATATCTTTACCAAAGGTCACCTGCAGCTTGTAACTGCCGGCACCCAGGAAATAACCAGGATCGAGAGGAAGCGGCATAGAGGCCACAACGCCCGGCCGTGAGATGAACATGCCGGTGACTTCAGCGGCTGTATTGTCTTTGTAGACATTGACCGCCTCTGACATGGTTGATTTATTGCCGGCGGCATCGGTTACCTCAAAGGTGATGCGGTTAGGGCCATCACTCAACGGCACGCTCATAGAAACCGGGCTGGTAGTTGCATTCTGCGGAGTGCCGGCAGCAACACCATTTACAAAAGCCTGAACTTTTACCGGCTTCGATGGTTCGGTATCGATCCCGGGAACCTCTACCACTACCGTAACTGAAGTCTGGTTGGTGGTTCCGGGGCCGGTGTAGCTAAGAGTCGGCTGCGCCGGAGCGGCACGGTCGATTATTACCTGAAATGCACTTGAACGCG
>CAZMWO010000312.1:0-3628 GCA_964569565.1 uncultured bacterium
AAGGGCAAAGTGCTGCTGGTCGATTTCTGGGCAACCTGGTGCCCGCCATGCCGCGCCGAAGTCGGCCCACTGGTCAAGGTCTACGAAAAGTTCAAAGACAAGGGTTTTGAAATCGTCGGTATCTCGTTTGACAAGGAACGCAGCGACTTTGACGCATTTGTCAAAGAAAACAAGATGGACTGGCCCCATTACTTCGACGGCAAACACTGGGAAAACGAAGTTGGCCCGACCTATGGCATTCAGTCGATTCCGACCATGTATCTGCTCGATGGCGAAGGCAAGGTAATCACTACCGACCTGCGCGATGGCAAACTCGAAAAAGAACTCGAAAAGATTCTCAAATAAGGTTCTCGCAAATCAAAAGGCTCCGGGTTTGATATCCGGAGCCTTTTATTATGCAGGTGAACTGACCTGTTTTATTGCCTGTTGCAGGCTTCTGCTGTTGTATGGCTTGCTGATAAAAGCCTGCGGCTGGTCGGCGTGTTCTCCACGCATGACCATGCTCTGATCGTAGCCGCTGGCCATGATTACAGGAATATCCGGATCTATTTTGCGCAGTTCTGCCAGCGTTTGCCAGCCATCGAGGCCGGGCATCACCAGGTCGCAGATGACAAGATCGATCTGTTTATTCAGGGCTTTGAATATCTCTATGGAATGCGTTCCGTCGGTTGCTTCAATTACTTTGTAATCAAAGTTTTCGAGCAGGCTGCGGGTGATAAAGCGTACCATTTCTTCATCTTCGACAACAAGAATGGTTTTGATCTTCAGCGCTCTGTCTGGAACTCCTGATATCATAGTCTTTTCTTTTGCAGCCGGCACGAAATCGGGAAAATAAAAGCTGAAACAGCAGCCATGACCCGGTACACTGCTCAAGGTTATTCCGCCACCTATGCCACGCATGAAACCAAGCGCATTGGCCAGGCCCAGCCCTCTGCCCGGGCCTTTGGTCGAAAAGAACGGGTCAAAAGTTTTGCCGATTTCTTCTTCAGGTATTCCGTTGCCCTGATCGAGGACGCTGAGACATACGTAACTGCCGTCAGGAATCGGATTCCAGTCTATGGGAAACCGGTGTTCGTCCGGAATGGCTTCGGAAGCCACCCGCCCGATATCGAGCCGAATGGTGGAAGGCGCGATGGCAGATGCTTCAGATGCGTTTACGATCGTATGCTTGATTATCTGCTGCAGCTGGTCTCGATTCATGCGGATGGCCGCGTCACCGGCTGAAACTTTCAGCTCAATTTTATGAGCAACCGGCAGTTGCTGACGAAGCGAATCCAGCTGGGTCTGGCAGAATGCCGGCAGGTCAATGGCGTGAAGCTCTGCCTGGTGCTGCCCGAGATAGGTCAGCATCATCGAACTCATTTCGGCAGCCTTCTGGGTGGCCCGCATGGCATCGCCTACGTGTTTTTTTGACTTATCGTTGATCTGGCGATTCAGCCCGAGCAGTTCGAGATTGCCGAGTATTACCTGTAGCTGGTTGTTGAAATGATGGGCAATAGCACCGGCCATGCGGCCAAGGCTGTCTGCTTTAAGGCTTTGTTGCCGCTGTATATCGAACTGGCGTTTTTGTTCTTCCAGTTCCTTGCGTTCGCTGATATCGCGGGTTATGCCGATAATCTCAGCATGGCCGGTATCCTTGTTGATGACCCAGTTCTGTGTCATCTCAGTATGGATCAGACGACCATCTTTGCCGAGCTGGTCAAGTTCGTCTATATAGCGGGTTTGCAGGTTGTTGCGCAGATTGGCGAGTCGTTTCGGCAGGTAATCTTTAACGATTTCCAGCGATTCCGGTGGCAGATGAACCGAAATTTCCAGTTGCATCAATTCTTCGGGTTTGTAGCCAAAAATTCTGGTAAGAGTTGGGCTTATATACTGGTATTTTCCAGTTTCGACGTCGAAAATCCAGATGATATCGCTGATATTGTCACTCAGAAATCTGTAGCGCTCGTCACTTTGGCGAATCATTCCTTCGGTCAGCTGCTTGAGCAATGCGTTGGAAAATATCTCGCCGACTACCTTGAGCAAAATGATTTCTTCAGAGTTCCAGGTGCGGTAGCTGTTGACGCAATCATAACCGAAGAGCCCGATGAACTTGCCCTGCGCCAGCATGGGGATCAGCAAAATCGACTTGACATCGTCTTCAACAAGAAGTTTTTTGAAGTCGGCCATACTTTCCGGCATTTTTGTTATATCGCCGAAATGAAGATATTCACGTTTCTCAGAAATGAAATCGAAAGCTCCTGGCAAGCTTTCGAGAGGCAGATTCTGATATTTGGTCATCAGCGACTTAACTTCTTTAGCGCACCACTCATGGGTATTGCTGATACTTTTGCCATCAGAAGCGACCAGGAAAATATAGCCGCGGTCGGCATCGAAGAAGCGGGCTGTCAATTCAAGATCATTTGTGAGGACCTGATCGATTTTTTCGATGGGAGCATTGACCAGTCCCTGGGCTATGCTCGAGAGCATCTTTTCAAATTGCAGCTGGTAACGCAGGCGATCCTGCGTGATTCTGTGTTCACTGATATCTTCGACAATCGCGATACCGCCGATCACTTTTGAATCTGCACTGTAGATCGGGGTAGTGAGAATCTTCAGAGGCGTAACCTTATCAGAGGCAAACGACCGGTAATAGCCTTCATAAAAGCCTGGGCGACCTTTGAGAGCCTCGACAAGTGCCTCTTTTTCCATATCGTCCGGAAGGCTGAAGAGGCTCAGGCCAGACACTCTTTCAGCGGTAGTTCCAAAAATTGTCAGAAATTTGGCGTTGTAATCGCGCAGATAGCCATCACAGTCATATTGCATGATTCCTACCGGGGCGTTTTCGAAGATGAACCGGTATTTTTCGGTGGTTTCATGCTGGCGGGCCGCCAGACCGTGTAAGGGCCATGGTTCGTTAACTGCTGCGATGTTACGTTGCAGTTGCGAACCGTGCAGGTGGCATGCCAGCGGTTTGCCGTCTCTGAGGCAGTAAACTGCGGTCAGTTGGCAATCATGGTTTTCAAAGAGCGTGTCATCGCTGGTTTTGCCGCGAACGCTGAAATAACCCCAGACAACCGCGCAGGTGTCATTCAATCTCTCAGCCCTGAAGGAATGGTCGAATATGGTTATCTCACGTGGAATCTGTTCGATTTCTGATTTCAGGCTGGCAATCAGGTCGTCGAGATTGGTCCAGAATTCGCCGGCTGCAGAACCTATAGCCGTTACATCAGGGCTCAGATACTGTCTCAGGCTTTCAAGGTTGCGCTTGCATGTGTATTCATGCAGCACTGTCTGATGCAGCTCGAGAAGAGCTTTTTCGGAAGGCATTATCTCGAGTTTTACAGAATCACTCCCACTTCGCTTGTTTGTCTGTTTTATGACCATGGTTACAGCAAAACCCGCCCGGCTGCATCAGCGCGGGCGGGTATCTTTACGCTTAGAATCTTTCCCAGAGGGAATTTGCAAGTTCTCGTGATTTTGCGCAGAGCTCTTCTTCTTCGCCATCTTCGAGGAAAGTCAGAACTCCGTCTTCCATCAGAGTTTTGCCCTGGCAGATAGTGGTCTGCACCCGGCTGAACGGCAGGCCAAAGGTCAGGTGACCGAAAGTGTTGGCGGCCGTAAGCGGTGTGGGAGGCACGTAGTCCCA
>CAZMWO010000312.1:3638-4678 GCA_964569565.1 uncultured bacterium
GGGTGCGGCACCTTCTTCGATAGCACCGATTCTCTTTTTGAAGAGTTTGCTGGCAAGACGCGGGCCGTTGATGGCGAACATGCGCCAGGCTTCGCCGTAGATTTTGCGTGGGTCGCCGGCCTGGTGTTTGTGCAGCATGTTGGCAACTACGAGATCTTCGAGTGGCGAAGCTGACATGCCGTCGGTGCCGAAGCTGACGTTGATTTTTTCTTCCATCATTTTTTCGAGCGGAGAGCAACCGACGGCATTGTTCATGTTCGAGCGCGGGTTGTGAATGACATTGGTCTTGGTCAGGCCGAGAGTCTGAATGTCAGGGGTGTCACAATGAACGCCGTGAACGAAGATACTGTCGGGGCCGGTCAGCTTGAAGCGGTGCAGGCGGTCGACGACCGAGCGGTAGCCGCGATTGACTGCGTCTTCGTTATCTGCCTTGTCTTCAGCAACGTGAATGTGAACACCGGTCTGCAGTGCTTTCATGAGTTCTGCTGCCCGTTCGAGGCTGGTGTCGGAGAGAGTGAAGCTGGCGTGCATGCCGATCATGGCATGAATGTCAGATTCGCTTTCGAGTTTGAGGCCCCTGATGAAGTTGGCGTTTTCGGTGAAGCCTTCATCACACTTCTGAAAGCCGTCACGATCTGAGATTTCGTAACAGAGACTGCCGCGCAGGCCGCATTTGCGGAAGGCATCGCGCAGAACCGAGAGTGAGCCGGTAATGCAGTTCGGGCTGGCATGATGGTCGATCAGTGTGGTAACACCGTTGCGCACCGCGTCGAGCAGTGGAATCATGGCGGTCAGATAAAGATCTTCTTTTGTCAGAGCCTTGTCGAGCCGCCACCAGAGGCGTTCGAGAATTTCGACAAAGTTGGTCGGCGAAGCGTCTTTTAACGCGATGCCGCGGGCAAAAGTCGAATAAAGGTGCATGTGGGTGTTAACGATGCCTGGCATCAGCACACGGCCTTTGACGCTTTTCATTTTGGCTTTCGGGAATCTTTGCCTGATTTCGTCAGTGGTGCCGATTGCATGGATCTTTTTTTCGTCAA
>CAZMWO010000313.1:0-4666 GCA_964569565.1 uncultured bacterium
AAATATCCGAAAAGCACGCTGCTCTGTTCTGAAAAGGCCAAAGGCCTGCTGATCGACCATCTGCTAATCGACCCGGCACGCATCAAAACGGTAGCCGATGAAGAAACGCTGTCACTCGGCGACTGTAACCTTAAATTCTACATGACTCCATGGGTTCACTGGCCGGAAACCATGGTTACCTACCTGCCTGAAGACAAGCTTCTCTTCAGCTGCGACTTTCTTGGCTCACACATTGCGACCACCCGCCTTCTCGCCGGAAATGATCCTTTTGTCGCCGAAGCCGCCAAGCGCTATTTCGCTGAAATAATGATGCCGTTCCGCAGCTTCGTGAAGAAGAATATCGAAAAGATCAAAACGCTCGACATCGCGATGGTGGCGCCCAGCCACGGCCCGGTTTACGACCAGCCCGACTGGATAATCAAAGACTACGAAGACTGGGTTTCTGACCGTTACGACAACCTTGTTGTGCTGCCTTACATCAGCATGCACGGCAGCACCGAAGTCATGACCGATTTTCTGCTCACCGCGCTGGTCAAGCGCGGCATCGAAGTGCAGAAGTTCGAACTGTCGACTACCGATATCGGAAAACTGGCAATGTCGCTGGTCAGTGCGCTGACGATTGTCATCGGCACGCCAACTGTGCATGTCGGCCCGCATCCGACCGTATTTTCCGCCACGCATCTGGCCAACGCCCTCAAGCCCAAGCTCAAATACGCGGCGATCATCGGCTCATACGGCTGGGGAACCAAAGCGGTCGAACAGATCTCAGGCCTGATACCGAACCTCAAGGTCGAAGTTCTCGGCACCACCCTGTGCAAGGGCTACCCGAAAGAGGCTGACTTTGCGGCACTCGACGCTCTGGCCGAAACCATCGCCCAGAAGCACCGCGCGCATTTTGGCTGATCTGGCGCAGTAATCCATAAAGTAATGCCGACAGGGTCGTTAAGTCCTTGTCGACATTACTTTGTGCGGTAAAATTTCAGAAAAATCAGAAAACGGTGATGTATTCGTGAAGCTTGCGCAAAACCTGGTATTCTGCCTTTTCAGGGCTTCGCTACCCAGGTGTAGCTGGCAGGAATGATCATCGTCAGAAGCCTCATATCATCGTCCACTTTCATTCTGTCACGAAAGTGCAATGCGTAGGCTCTTGCAGGCAATTCAACATTGAGCATGAAAACTTCGATCTCGTCTACATGGCCTTCTGAGAAAACAAAAGTCCATTCGCCTGTATCACTGCCCATTGGCGTTACCATTCCGCCATCTTCATGGCCCGGCATACTGTTATATAAACGTTCGCCATTGCCTTTGGGAAAGGCAAAAGTACTGACCAGACCAGCTGATTTGATGACGTAGCGATATTTCAGCCTAACACTTTCTCCGGCTTTGAGGGTCGCCGGAGAAGCAGGTTCGATGCTGGTAACCTCTACCAGATCGCCATTCGAAGTACTGACCAGCATGGGCTTGCCTGCTTCAATACGCTGGCTTACGTGCAGTTTCTGCATTGCGCTGATACGCCCTTCAAGATAGAACCTGGCTCCAAAAATCGAGGCAGCTATAATCAAAAGCAGAACAAAGACTATTCCAAGTATTTTACTCATTTTGCACTTCTCCAAAGAAATTTTATTCAGTCGATTCTCAACGCAATGCACCCGCACTATCTCGGAGAATGTTACCAGATTCCTCCTGCGGTTCAAATAACAATTGCCAAAACAGGTTCTTAAGCATTCGTCTATCGCCACTGCCAGCAACCTGTTAAATTATATGCAGAAATCTGCTGGTGCTGTTATAATGGCAGTATCATGGAACTGATCAGAAAAATTTCTCAGCTGCTGACAAAGCTGCGCGATCGACGGGCGGCCACCAGATATGGCGACGCTGATGTCTGCGCGCCCTGTACAATGAATGTTGCTGAGTTTCCGACACAGGCCTGGCAGGATTTTCTTGGCTACATCGATGAAGTCCAGAACAATCGCGAAAGCAGAATACACGAATGTCTGCAATGCCTGATCAGAATGCAGAACGAAAGCGAAAGTGAACGAATTGCATTTTTTGCCGGGCTGGCCGAAAACGTAGATGAATGGCGATCTCTGCTGGGTTATGCCGAGATTCCGGCTCTGTTTGACAATAATCTTTTCGAACAGCTTACCAGCGAATTCAGCAAAGCCAGAAGCGTTGCCGAACAGACCGCAAAAATCCCACAACTTTTTGCCGATGCTGACCCGACCCGTCTCGAGCTGCTCAGCCAGCTGCTGACTGGTGATATCGAGCGCCACCCGAGACCGGCTTCACCCATGATCAAAGAACTGGTAGAACGCGAAATTGCTGTCCGCATGCAGCTTTCAGAGTTGCTTTCCGGCGAACTGACCGATGCTGTACGCTGGTGGCTGATACGCGCCATAGCCTGTTCTGAAGCACCTGTTCGCAGTTTTTTAAAAAGCCGGCTGCCAGAAAACCAGGACGAACGCCTGGCCTGCATGGCGCTGCCGGTGTTGCTTAAAGCCGGTTTTTCCCTGCTGAAAAGCAAATATGCCGGCGATAATCCCAGAGTCGATCAGGCCCAGAAAATGTATGCCGGCCAGCTGACGCGGCTGACCAGTGTCATCGGCAACAGCGCCAGCTCATAGCAATCATTCGATAATAGGCTTTTTTCAGCCCCATTTTTTCATACAGCTTGATCGCTTTATTGTTCTCGACATCGACATGCAGCGAAAACCGGCCATCGGTAAGTCTTCTGACCATTTCCATCAGTCGCGTGCCAATGCCACGCGAACCCGCAGAGATATCGGAGCCGATGTACACAAGGTGATACTGCGGCATTACCAGCCCAACCGGCATTTAATCACTACAGCACAAAGAATCTGAACCTGTACCAGCTTAGCAAAAAATTCAAGTCTGATACAAGATTTGTTTGCCCGGCGGAAGTGAATGGTGTAAAAAGATTATGTACAGCGGGCTGATATATAAGAGCTCATTGATTAATTCGCTTTCTGTAGCTTCAGGCCTCGCAATTTTGAATGAGCTTTTGTATAGATTAACTGCAACCGCCAGTAACAGAGACTGATTGCCCGGAGGAAACGCCATGACCCTGTTCCAGAAGAAGCTTTTTGCCGCTATTTGCGTTGCCATAATTGTTGCCGGTATGACGGCGTCTGCTCAAATACGCGGCCTTTACCCCATGCGAATTGAACCGGAAGGGAACCATGTCTACATAAACACAGAAGGTAAAGTGATATTGAACATCGATTGTCTGCTGGCAGAAGAGTTTTCGCTGGGATACGCAGCTGTCTGCGCAGATGATGTCTGGTATTTCATTAACAGAGAGGGTAAGAAGGCATTTGGCCGCGACTTCGAAGAAGTCTTGAGCTTCTCTGAAGAAAAGGCTGCAGTAAAAATAGATGGTCAGTGGGGATATATCGACCCGACCGGAAACCTGGTCATCAAACCCCAATTCACGCGCGCCTTCAGCTTCTCTGACGGCCTGGCCTGCGTCATGATCGGCGATCAGGCAGATGGATCAGCCCGCTATGGTTATATCGACAGAGAAGGTAAATTTGCAATAGAACCGTCTCTTCGCTGCCTTGACAACCAGTATTTTTCACCTCCGGGCGAATTTTCGGAAGGTCTGGCCGCAGCCTGGTTGCCGCTGAACGATGATGGAGACTACATGGTTGGCTATATTAACCAGGAAGGCAAGACCGCTATTGCGCCAAAGTTCACGACAGCCGGAAAGTTCGTCGATGGCTTGGCGCCAGTCAGCATAATGATGGACGATGAAGTGCCGCCAACCGGCTTTATCGACAAAAGCGGCAACTTTGTCATTCAGCAGGCTTTTTCGCAGGCTTCCCACTTTTCTGAAGGGCTGGCACCCGCATCGACCTTCGACCCGAAATACGAAAAGCCCGAAATGTGGGGTTTTATCGATACAAAGGGTAAATGGGTGATCAAGCCGACTTATGAGATGGCCGAACCCTTTGACGGCGGCATCGCCAGAGTTTACGATCAACTCAGCTCAGGCGGCGAAGTCTATATCAAAAAAGACGGCAGCATTTTAGCCAACAGCAATATGCTGCAAGGAAAGGCTGCCGGCCATACCGGTGTCTACAAGCTCGAAGTCAAATCTGTCAAAGCATCGAGCGTGTTGCCAGCGACAAAGAACATCAGCTACAAACCCGAAAACCTCCTTGACGGCGACATGGCAACCGCCTGGGTCGAAGGTGCCAAAAGCAGCGGAGCTGGTGAATGGCTCGAATTCAAATTCGCCAAACCTGTCGAGATTCACAGTATCGACATTTACAACGGCTACCAGAAGCCGGCCACCAGCAAACGTGACCCGTTCAAGGTCAACCAGAGCGTTGCCAGAGTGCGCATCTCACACGCCGGCAAAACCAGCGAACACGCAATAAAAGATGAACGCGGGGCGCAGACGATAAAACTCGACGGCACCGTCACCAGCTCGCTAAAGCTCGAAATTCTGGCAGTACACGAAAACAAGGGCGACCCCGACTGCTGCATATCCGAAGTAGAATTCACCGGCCGCCTCGCCCCATAAAAATTACAACACACTTGTTATGTTAAATCATGGCTCATCCGAATAAGGCATACTTTGCCGTTAATTACAGATCATCAGATTGCAAATATAAGTAAGGGCGCAGGCGGGTTTCTCATG
>CAZMWO010000314.1:0-4664 GCA_964569565.1 uncultured bacterium
TTTGCCGCTAATCAGAGCACTTTTTCGATTATTGCCGCGGGTGATCGCCTGTTGAACCTGCCTTATGAATCGTTCGGGCCTGTCGAAAAGTTTGTCGAAGAAGCCAGCAAAGACCCTTCGGTGCTGGCTATCAAGCAGACTCTCTATCGCACTTCCGGCAATTCTCCGATCATCAGATCTTTAAAGCGCGCAGCCAACAATGGTAAGCAGGTTACCGTCGTCGTCGAGCTCAAGGCGAGATTCGACGAAGCTCAGAACATTTCGTGGGCGCGGCAGCTCGAAGAAGCCGGGTGCCATGTTTCTTATGGTCTGGTCGGGCTTAAAACACATTGCAAAATGACACTGGTAGTACGTGAAGAGGCTCGCGGCATCAAACGCTATGTACATCTTTCAACCGGCAATTACAACGATAAAACGGCGCGACTCTATACCGATGTCGGCTATTTTTCATGTCGAAATTCATTTGCTGCTGATATCGCAGGGGTTTTCAACTATCTTACCGGCTACTGCGAACCGCCGCGGCGCAAGAAGATCATATCGGCACCATTCGATCTGCGCCAGTTCCTGCTCGACAAGATCGCTCAGGAAGCCAGTAATGCGCGCTCAGGTTTGCGAGCTGAGATCGTTGCCAAAATGAATTCGCTCGTCGATCAGACCTTGATTGATGCTCTGTATGAGGCGTCAGCCGCAGGAGTTAAGATTATTCTGATCGTCAGGGGTATCTGCTGCCTGAATCCCGGCGTTAACCGTCTCAGCGAGAATATCAAGGTGTTCAGTATAATCGATCGCTTTCTCGAGCACTCACGCATTTTCTATTTTTATAACAACAAGAACCATGAACTCTACATGTCGAGCGCGGACTGGATGATTCGCAATCTCGACCGTCGTGTCGAGATTCTTTTTCCCGTCGAAGAAGAGGCGCTTAAAAAGGAGATCATACAGCAGCTCGATATTCAGCGGTCAGATAACACAACGCTCTGGGAAATGCAGCCAGATGGCGATTACCGGCGGCGCAAGCCCGGCAAGAACCCTGCCATTCGCGCACAACTCGCTATTGCCGAATACGAGGCAGAAAAGAACCGGGTCGAACGCGTGCAGAAATCAGCCATGAAGAAGCGCAAATCCCCATTCAAAAAGCGCCAGAAGAACTCCGGCAAATCGCATAAATGAATTTGAACCATCTTGGCAAAATTTTGTAATTAAGAGTATGGTTAATGTTGGCACTATTTAAATTCAGGAGAGGTTGCCATGTTTCGAAAAATTCTGTACACAGTTCTCGTCTTTGTCGTCCTGTCTTATGTACCGGCTCAGGCTGTTGACCTTGAACCCATTCCGGCAGGTGCCGATCTTGTTGTTTTCGTGAATAACCATTCAGGACTGGCATTGGGTGATCTGCTCAAAGCCGCTCCAATTCCACCAATGGCCCGCGAAAAAATCGATGAATTTTTTGCCGCGACTGCTTTCAATCCGCTCAAAGACATCTCGCGGGCCCAGCTGATGCTCAAAAAGGGCGCTACCAAACGCGAAGACCATGCCTCTGTCGTTTTGACCGGTTCTTTCAACAAAGATAAGATCATGGGCTTCATCAAAGACAAAATCGGCTCAGAAGTATTTAATGAAGAGAGTATCGGCAGGCTTACCATTCACAAATCCAAAGATGAAAAGGGCGGACTCTGCTTTATTGATGCCAGTCGGGTGGCTTTTGGCACTCTGCCCGCCTTGCGCGCCTATATTGATGCCCTCGATGGCAAAGAGATCAGCAATGAATTCAATGAGCTGAAGACGCAGCTGAACGACAAGGCCTATGCTGCTGTTATGATCGGCGGTCGCGAATTTCTCAAGAAAGAAATGGATAAAAACAAAAACCGTCGTCTCGAACGCATGGAAAAGATGGGACGCGGCCCCAATCCTGTAGCAGAGTGGCTATCTGAATATATCACTGAGGGTGTCGAACCTCAGGGTGTTTTTATTCAGCTGCTCGACAGCAAACTTGAAGCTAAGCTTATGTACAGCCGCGGTGATGCCAAAAACAATTCAGTTCAGGCCATGGTCGAAATCACTGACCCCAAAATCGCAATTTCAAAAATGTTTGGCGAATTCGTAAAAATTCTGCCGCAGCTGCCGGTTCCAGAACCCGGAAAGAAACCCCGGTCCGAAAAAGCCCCCGATAAAAATCGCTGGTAGTTCACCCAATCTTGATGAGTCGGCGTGTTAATCTCAATCGCCGGCTATCTTTGTGTTGAAGGGTAGGCGTTCGTGCAACTTTATCCAGAGATACGATTCAGCCAGGACAAGGTTAACGACAGGCTGGTAATTGACTTCGGGGCAGAAAGGTCTTTTCTGGCAAAACTGCCTTTGTGGCTTTTACTTCCTGCCGGATATTGTTTTTTAATGACAATAATGCCACCGGAACAGCAAGGCATTGTTGGGATGACACATGGCATTTTTCTTCTGGTGTTTGCACTTGTACTGACCGCAGTTGCGCAGTATTGTTTTTCTGACAGAGTTATTTTAGATCGCAAAAGCCACGAGATTTGGCAGGAAACCCGCTGTGGAAAATTCTCAAGGGAAGCGTTCCGGCTTTATTTTGCCGATGTGGCGGGCATCGGGCTGAATGGAAATATGATAAATGCTGATTATGGATCGTATTATGAATTTAGAATTGTTCTGGTCTCTCAAACCGGCGTTATTATGCCAGTTTCATTAGGCTTTCGCGAAGACAGGTATAAACAACACGTCGAAATTGCCCGTACAATCAGTTATTTTATTGGCTACGAACTTGTTGAGCCCAATCCCAAGCTTCCCCGTCTTGTTCTTGAACATTCGGGCCCGCAACTTCAAATCACTTACCGAGTTGGCAAAATCGGATGACGTTGAGAAATGTTCCAGCCTGGAAGGCCATACCAACCAGTTTTCAGAATGCACATGAGTTTTCACATTTCTTATGTTAGAGGGAGCGGATTTAATTCTGCAGCAACTTCCAGACTTCTGATTCCTTCAAGGCTGGATTTAATAGAGCGTGATCTAGAGCGGTTTTTCTATCATTGTCTTTATGATCTATCTTTGCCCCTCTTTTCACCAGCAACTCAATTATACGGGGATTAACAGTGCTCTTAGCGGCTTTTATCAAAGCGGTTTCGTTATTGTTGTCAACTGCATTGATTTGGCTTCCTGCGGCAATCAGTTCATCCAATATTTCTGGAAGGCAACAATACCTGGCAGCTTTCATAAAAGCTGTTTCGCCATTAACGTCAGTTCTGTTGGCATCACCGCCCTTCTGGATCAGGAGTTTCGTCAGCATAAAGATTTTGCTTCCGTGTTGCAATAATGGGATGTACTTATTTCTTGCAGAGTCATATTTTCTATCGATTTGTGTCAATTGATCGTAGATTTCTCTTAGCTGTCTTCGGTGTGCCCTTTTTCTCTTAGCATATAAATCCAGTAGTAACAGGGTTCGCTGTAGAGAATAGGTGTAAGATTTATCAAAGCCTTCTCTTGCTTCATTAAATAGTTCTAATAGTAGTGGAGCATTGGCAGTGAAGCTGACAGCATGCATCAAAGGGGTTTCCTGCTTCGCATTGGTAATATTTATATCAGCACCTGAATTTAACAACATTTTTACAACTTCAGGATTTTTATTGAAGCTGGCCGCATAAAACAGCGCCGAATTGCCATCCTGATCCTTTGCATTTATATCAATTCCGGCCTTTATCAATTTTTTCGGCAGTTCAATTTCAGTTTCCCTCCAGTTATAGCGAGATCCTTCAAAAGACAGAATTTTCATCAGTACGTTAGTTCCCGATGCGTTGGCAGCAGCAGGATCAGCTCCTGCATCGAGAAGTTGATTTAATGCTTTTTCGCTACGTCTTTTTGCCGCATAAAGAAGCGCGGTATTGCCATTGTTGTCTTTTGCGTTAACATCCAGTCCTGCCTTTATCAACAAATCAATTTTATCTGATGGTCGAGCACTATCGACAGCTTTCATCAGAAGATTTTCTCCATTTTTTCCTTTAATCGTCGTATCTGCGCCGAATTCGATAAGGCCACTCACAAACTCCATTTTCACCCCTTCTGATATTGCTTTCATAAGTACGCTCTCATTTTGGTTATCAAGAGCGTTTATTTTTGCACCGGCATCGATGAGTGTTTTTATGATTGCCGGATTGTTTGAGTAGCGAGCATTCATCAGGGCAGTCTCACCCGAAGCATCTCTCTCATTAACGTCAGCGCCTGCTTTGATAAGTTTCTCGACGAGTGCAAGGTTGTCGTTTGCCATGACAGCATTCATCAGGACAGTTTTGCCCTGATTGTCTGCAGCCATTATATCTGCTCCGGCCTCAATCAATAAAAAGGCAGCTGCTGTGTTTCGTCTGTTTCGAACAGATATCATCAGCGCAGTCTCGCCATTTTTGTTTTTATGCTCTAAATTTGCTCCAGCTTTGAGCAGAATTGGAACGGCATGTTCAGAGGCATACATCAATGCTGTATTGCCGTCACTATTAACAGCATTCACTTTTGCTCCAGCTTTGAGCAGAATTGGAACAGCATGTTCAGAGGCATACATCAATGCTGTATTGCCGTCATTATCAACAGCATTCACCTTAGCTCCCTCTTCGATCAGAAAACTGATGGTTTCTGTGGCAACTGAGTTGTCAGAAGCTGCA
>CAZMWO010000315.1:0-4644 GCA_964569565.1 uncultured bacterium
TTTTAACACTTTTTTGCTAAGACTTGGACTCGACCCCGATAATTTTGAAAACACCACCCGTTATTTCATAACCTATTTCTTCGAAAAAGACGGCAGCAAAATGCAGGTCTTCCCGACCCGCGAAGAAAAACTGCGCGATGTCGACCTTATTCTGGCTCAGGTTGTCAGAGCCTATCTGCATGACGAATACGAAAGTCAGGGCAAATGGATGGACGAGCATGTCGTCGAAGAAGCCAATATGGGCCAGATTCTCGACCTCGTCGGCACCGATCATCTCTCTCAGGCCTGGAAAAACAATACGGTAAACGAACTGCGCCAGTATATGCACAAATACGGCAAATACCTGCAGCTCTACACTCTGCATGTTTATCTCGACTACAAGGCCGCCCACAACAAATATTACAGCGGTCTCGACATGGATCCGATCCTGCTCAAGCTCAACGAAGGCAACCACCCCGATGTCGCCAACTTCATTCTGGTAAACTACACCGACAAGTAAATTTTTTCAGAAATTCTCAAGGGCTGTTTCGTAATTCTGCGAAGCAGCCTTTTTGTTTTTAGAAAAAATAGTGCACAGAATCTTCCGGGTTGGCTTAACCGGGAGTATAATCGTTATATGATTTTCAAACGCAAAACCTCATTTCTGCTTTTGTTTATCCTGTTCGCAACCGCTCTTGCCATTTCGGTTCCGGCCCAGGAGGGGAAGCCAGCCGAAAATACCAGAGACAAAGCGATGCGCGAAGCTGTTGACCTGCTCGATAAGATCGAGCTCTCGGCGCCGCGGGCCCATTCCGATCTGGTCAAGCTGCGCGAAAGGCTGCAACTACTCTATGACAGCGTGCAGAATGCCGATTCCCCCGGTGAACCCCAGGTTATGTATGCCCGTCGCACCTCCCGCACCCGCACCGACTGGTCGGGCTTCTACAATACGTTGCGAGGCCTCAAAAATGACGAACTGCGCCAGCGCCTGCAACAGCAGATCAGCCGCGCCCGCTCATGCGATTACACGACCGCCCGCCGCCATGTAATGCTTGAGATCGATAACTACGATCATTACGTCGAATGTGTCTACACCGGCAAAGTCATCGCGGTCAGTGACATGCCCAAGACTACCGTCATGAACATCGAGCACACCTGGCCGCAGTCGAAAGGCGCAACCGGCGTAGCCAAGTCAGACATGCATCATCTTTTTCCGACCGATCCGGTAGCGAATTCTACCCGCAGCAGTCTGCCATTTGGCATGGTCGATAACCCGAAGTGGCAGGCCGGTGGCAGCGAATGTGACCTCAAGCGTTTTGAAGTCCGCAAAAAAAGTCGTGGAAATACTGCCCGTGCCATCTTCTATTTTGCGACAAGATATGGTAAAACTATAAGTGAAGGCGAAGAGAATGTTTTGCGCGCATGGAATCGCGAAGATCCGGTAGATGCCAACGAACGTGCGCGAAACGACCGTGTTGAAGCAGTTCAGGGTAACCGCAATCCTTTTGTTGACAGACCTGAACTTGTTGATTATATTAGTGATTTCTAGATCCTAACCAACCTTTTGGGGCGGGCCGCAAAGCCGCCTTTTTTTTGTACGCTTCACATTGCTTTTAGTTCGATTTGTGATAGTTTATATAAATTGAGGAATTTCAGTGCCATTTCGTGAGACGCTGTCGCATGGTTTTGGCAACTGTCACAAACATGGAGGTTTTATGGTCAGAATCGTCAACCGGTTTCTTCTGGCAGCCCTGCTGGTGGCGCTGCTGGCACCGGCCTGTCTCGAAGCCCGCGGTTACGTTTATCACAAGGTTGATGCCGGGGCACCTTTCACCCATTTCGATATCGAAGACATCTATCAGCAACGCTGGGTCAGCACTTATCTCCGCGGCAAGCCGATCATAATACTGACTGCCCATCGCTATCAGCGTTATGAAGTGCTCAAATGGGCCGAGACTTTTCGCCGTGAATTCGGCCTGCCCGGCCATGTACATCTGCTGTGGGTCGCTAACCTGCGCAAGTTTCCCTGGTCGACCAGTCGTGGTACAGTAACCCGGCAGTGGCGTGATTTCAATGCGCCCATACCCGTTCTCCTCGACTGGGAAGGCGTAGTAGGCAAAAGCCTGCGCATCAACTACAACGTGCCCAATATCATTCTGATCGATGCTTTTGGCCGCCTCGCGCTGCATGAAATGCATTCATACAACCCGGAAGTATATGCCGCCATTTCGGCGCGTGTTAAGAGCCTGCTTTCGGTTAACCCCGGCGTCGATCCTTATATGGCGCCGATGATGGTGCAGCCGGTTGTGCCCGGCCAGACGGTAACCAGCCAGAGAGGCCGCCGCGGCGACTCGAACTGACTTTTGCTCTGAATCAGAACGGGGCTGTTTCGAATTAACGAAACAGCCCCGTTTTGCTGGTCGGGTCGAGACTACTTTTCTGCGATGATTTTGATTTCAGAAGGGCGCAGCGAGTAGTCGAGAGTCTGCGGTATTGCCGAAAGTGCGTATTCAGGGCTGACATCAACGAGATTGCCGGAGCCGACGACCGCCATCACGTCGGGAATGTAGACATGCTGATGATTTATGCGGTCTTTGTTGAGAATGACAAAGACATTTTTCATTCCGGGCTGAGATTTTTTAAAACAGAAAACGTTTGGCCAGTTGGCCTGGTCAACGATTTCAATGCCGGGCTCGACCTTCAACACCGGGTAGCGCTCTTTGAGGTCGGCAACCTGCTTTATATAAGGGCTGAGGTCGACGTTTGTTTCTTCCCACCATGTTGGATCAGTCTTGACGACATTGAGCTGCTTTCTGAAGCCGTATTCGAAGCCGATTGGTATCATGTAGCCCGAACTGAAAAGTGCCGAAAAAAGTATCTGACGCTTTATCGCCGCCAGGTCACCGTTGAACTGTTCGAAAAGCCGCGGTGTGTCGTGCGATTCAGGAAAGGCGATCGAGGGTTTGATCGTCGAGAGCGTGTTGTACTGCTCCATTGCCCAGGGTTCGTTGAAATCCCAGTATTTGATCGAGTTGAACAGGTAATCGAAACCCATGCCGGCCAGCACTTTGACCTGCTTGAAATCGCAGCCGAGCGACTCGGCCAGAAAGAGGCAACCAGGCTTCTGACCACGCGACTTCGCCATCAGGTATTCCCAGAGTTCGCCGGGCACCTGATAGGCCATGTCACAGCGGAAACCATCGACGCCCATCTCGATGTAATGCGACATCATTTTCCACCAGAACAGCCAGAGGTTTTCGCGATCTTTCGATTCGAGGTTGGCAACTTCGACAAGGTCGCCCCAGGCCACCCACTTGCCATCGTGCATGGCGCCGGGATGCACTATTTTTCCCTGTTCGTCACGTTTGAACCAGTCTGGGTGTTCTTCGACCAGTGTGCAGTCGAAGGCGGTGTGATTGATTACCAGGTCCATGACGAACAGCAGGCCGCGCTTATGGCAGGCGCTGATAAAATCGCGCAATTGCTCGGCCGGTGCCTTGGCCGAATCATTGTTGATGAACAGCGGGTTGAACTTGTAATAATCTTTCGGCGAATAGAGACTGCCGCTGAAACCCGGGTAATGAAAAGGATTTACCCAGACGGCGTTGAATCCGATGTTCCTGATGCGGTCGAGATGCTCAGACCATCTGCTCATGCTGCCAAGCAGGCGGGGGTAGAGATTATACAGTCTGATGCTGTCGTTCCCGAGCAAAGGGTGGTTCATGGTTATTCCTCCTCAGATTTCTTTCGCAGCTCCTCGAGAGCGCCGACTATACTGTTTATCTCGCCACGGTTGACACTCTTGTAAAACTCTTTCGACCCGTTTGGGGTCTTGAGCTGTATTTTGATGTAGACTTCGCCTTTTTCGATGGGTTCACCCTTCTCATTTTTCGCGACTTCTTCTTCAGTTTTTATACCGAGCCAGTCACTGCTCTTAAGGTCGATTGACTGCGCGGGTTCACGCAGGTTCTGATAAAACGAAAAGCCGGTCTCGCTGTGGCGGGCCGAAAGGCTTTGAAAAGAGAGTGATCTGCCCATGAAGAAAAAGAGCACGAAAAAGCCGGCGCAGAAAAGCAGCTCGCCCCACTGTTCAGCTTTGATCCCGTTATATACTACAAACAAAACAGGCACGACAAATGACATGATCAGTAGAAATATACCGACTCCGATTTCCAGAAGAGGGTAATAGGTAAAAGCCGGCAGCTTGGTTCCGGCACTGTTCCAGCTAATCATCAGTATCCCATCTTTCGCCTGGGCAATACAACCCGCCAGTTGCCCTCACCGGTCAGTGTGTCAAGATCGCAGTCGAGAATGGCCTTAACCCGCTCAAATTCCTTCTCGGGCATTATCAGCATGGTATCATTATCGACTGCCCGGCGAAGAGCGTCGTCACCATTCAATACTAATGCAACCGCGGCTTCCTTGTCAAATCCGGTGTTGCGTTGAACATCCCAGGTTATGACATCGCGGCCCGTGTAAAAATACCAGCCTTCGATCATTTTGTCGATACAGATTATTTTCTGGTTGGCGGGAAGGGTCGCGACGCGTTTGAGCAGGTACCACTGACTGGTCAGGTAGCGATTTTCTGCATAAGCCTCATTGCCATGCAGGCCGGGCAGCACGAAAAACATCAATCCGGGCACCAGCAGACAGCTTACCGCAATT
>CAZMWO010000316.1:0-1879 GCA_964569565.1 uncultured bacterium
AAAATCTGAACATATGATGATCAACCATTGGAGCATTATAGCCTTTTTCCCAATAAGCAACATTTCCCGCAAGATAGTTATCTGAGTTTTCTTTATTCATAGGTAGTAGAACCCCCCTTATGAAATACCTGACTTTTCAACAAATTTCATCTTCAGCACTTTTGTATTGCAAGATACCTAGGGCCAAGTTTAAAGGTGGCCAAATTCCTTTTCAAGATCGTCAAAAGCATCGACAAGCAGCTTTAAAGAAAGCCGGCATACATCGCCAATCGTCGGGAACCAGCGCTTCATCAACTTAACTGCCTGCAACTTGCAGCGCTTTTTATCCTGACAAAGCGTTGGCAGCTCATTGAAATCCATCTCGAATTTCACGATGATCATCTGAACTATATGCATGAGATAGAGGTTGAAATACTTACCGAAGGTAATGATAGAACTGCGCGCACGGGTCATCTCAGCATGAATTTTGTCAAGGTCCTCTTCGGGAAATCGTTTCAGAAAATCTTCTATTTCCTTGTAGCCCTCTTGTTCAAGACGACGCTCAAAATCATCGACCAGCGCGGCTCCCTTGTCACAATATTCAATGACACCCTCAACTTCTTTGCGCGTGTCGATCATCGTCTGCCTGAAGTTACGCCATTCTTTGCGAATATCGTTTTCTTCAGGGTATTTTAAATGCTTTTTGATAATTTCATGCGCATCGAAAGTTTTCTGGCAATACTTTTCGATTGCTTCCCGCAATGTCATCAGAACCGTACCTTCGATCCAGGCACCACCTTCGGTGGCATTTATACAGGTGCCGCGATAGGTGGCAAGATCGGTTACAAAACCGCGTCTGAACATGTCATAAATCTGATTGGTAAAAACAAAATCCTGATAATTGCCTTTTACCTTGAAAAGATCCTGTTCCTTGAGCTTGAGGTTGGTCACCGCCGGCGCATCGTCAGCATGCGTTTTTTCTGCGCTCTTAAAAGAGCAGTCCTGCCCGACAAGTATGATCGGGTCGCAACCCATCGCCTCGAGCACCTTGAACGCCATATTCGAGCACGAAGGACCGACCAGCAGCGTTCCCTTCGGCATGTTGATCCAGTCGAAATGGGCAAAAGCGCGATATATCATAAACGTCGGCCCCGGCCAGGCATCGTATGATTCCTTGCGGATAACCGGTGTGGCCGCCAGCCAGATTTTCTCTTTGTAATCGTCCGGTAACTCACCAAACATGGTGGCTACATGCATGATGCGCTCGAGGCTTACCGCTGCGTGCGGCGTTATGTCGTGCTTGTGCAGAATCTTCAGGGCAGAGTCTGCGGCGATTACCACTGCGCTGCCGAGAGCGTTTTTCAGTTCAAGTATGTTCTTGTCAAGTGATGGCCCGGTCGAAACAATAATACCCGGCCGCCCCTTGAAAGCACCATAAAGGTCTTTAACCCCGGGATTTCTGATTATGGTCGCCAGATTCTTCATGATGTTCTCGACGCCGATCATCGAGTCCTGCGGGCAATTGCCGTAGTTGAAGATTATGGCATGTGCGGCTTCGCGAAAGCACTTGAGCATGTGCCGGTGATAATCGCCATGTACTTTGTCAAGCACCGGATGATCGAATACCTGCAGTGTCTTGAGAAACAACTGCATGGTAATGCCGGCCTGCTTGACCATATCGTGCAGCACGGCATAACCCTCTTCTTCGGGCACCCCGATAACCCATCTGAGTTTGTCTGAACTCAGCAACCCGCTCATATCGATATTTGTCATGGCGGCACGAAAAGCTTCGACATCTTTTTCAATCACGACGATAAAAAGATTGGTTTCCTTGAGCTCATCGAGACAGGCCTGCACATGGTAACCAAGGCCCAGTCCAAGGACTACGAGAATTTTCGGA
>CAZMWO010000316.1:1889-4642 GCA_964569565.1 uncultured bacterium
TTTACCAGCAACCTGCTGCTGCGCCTCGCGCTGCGGGTCATAGCGGCTGTGAATCTGATACACCTTATCTGCATGCTTGATTGCAAGAGTCATTGCACCATTCTTAGCCGGTTCCACGATATATTCAAAATCTGAACCGCGGCTCATATCAAGCGCTTTCTCAAGCACCGGCATGCGCTTTCTCAATATCTTCATGTTTCGCGAGTAAAAATTAGACTTCATTTTCAGCACAGATCCTTACTGCTTAATTAGTTTCAATCATATATCATATCGGCCACTGACGAAAGTTTCATCAGTTCTGCTGAAGATATAGAAGGGAAGCGGCTATCTGAGCCACAGCCGTCAGCGGGTTGTAGAATTCTATCGGCAGCCTGAGCTCAGCCGGAAAACGAATAGCGAGATCCAGCAGAGTGCTTTCGCCAATATTGAGATGCAGAAGCGCGCTTGAATAAAGCTCTTCATTACTCACGGCAGTGCCCATAAAAATTTTGACGCGCGCATTTGCATCACCCGATAAAGCCAGTCCGGTAGCCGACAGTATGCGTTCGATATCTTCCAGCCATGCCGGCTCAGCCAGAAACTGCAATAATACAGGCTGAGGAGTAACAGCCAGCGGCAGCAGCCAGCAGATAAGCGCAGTGTCGCCACAGCTGCCATGGCCAGCATTGATAAAGCCATTTCTCACAAATATTTTCTGTGACGGCAGATTGTCAACCAGAGTTTCTGCTACCAGCAGAGTTGCGCAACCGCGCATCTCTTCGCTCTGACAGGCAAGCCGTAGAATGCTGCTGCCATAACCCTTGCCGGATTTTCCCGGCGCTGCCGCCAGAGAAATACGGTAACAGCCGGGCATCTCGGCCGGATCGAAACGAATCTGCGCCACCGCTTCGCCGGCATCTTCGAGAATAAAACCGTAACGCCCTGTATCAGCCAGAAATGCGGCAAACCACCGCTCATGCTCTTCGTAAGGAAAC
Organism: uncultured bacterium; assembly: GCA_964569565.1. Taxonomy (GTDB): domain Bacteria; phylum Muiribacteriota; class Ozemobacteria; order Ozemobacterales; family Ozemobacteraceae; genus Rifleibacterium. The sequence continues at coordinate 2,864 of CAZMWO010000316.1, forward strand.
AGGCGCCGGTCAATACACCAGCGCATGGTAGCCGGATCTACCCGCCAGTCATAGATGGCGCGACAGTCGTCCGCACGCCACCGGCGCAGCTTCAGATCATTTCCCATGTGAGTATGTCATCCTCTTCGATGTCGTGGCGGGCGGTGCGGCCGATGACTATTTCCATGTGCCGGACAGGAATGCCAAAACCAGGGCGTTTTACCGCCAGCATCTCTTCGGTTATAACAGTGCCGGCGGGTATGTTGACCGCTGCCACCAGGCTTCGGCGGGCAATTCGATACAACTCGCTTTCGGCGGCAGTATGCTGCTTGAATGGCGAGCCAAGAACCTGTTCGGTCTGTCTTATCGCCTCGATCATCGCCTTGAGCTCGTCAGGCTCAAGCGAAAACGGGTGATCAGGACCTTCCTGCTGACGTGACAGCGTAAAATGCTTCTCGATGATACAGGCGCCCCTGGCCACAGCCGCGACATCGGTAACATGGCCCATCGTATGATCAGAAAAGCCGACCGGCAATCCGAAAGCCTGACGCATGGTATCCATCGCCCGCAGATTGATGTCTTCATATTTCGGCGGATAAGCTATCGCGCAATGCAGAAGCGCGACCTCACTGCTACCACCCGCCTTTATTGCCGCCAGAGCAATCTCGATGTCTTCCAGGCTGGCCATTCCAGTTGACAGAATAATGGGCTTGCCGGTTGCTGAAATCTTTTTGAGCATCGGCAGATGGGTAATCTCAAAACTTGCAACCTTGTAAGCCGACACACCAGCGGCTTCAAGTTCATCTACCGCATTCAGATCAAAAGGAGTCGAAAGAAAGATTATGCCCTTCTGCCGGCAGTAATCCATGAGATCAGGCGTCCAACTGCGCGGAATCTCGATACGCTTTATGATATCCCAAAGTGATTCACCATCTTTGGCCAGCTTCTTGTCTTTAAGATAGCTGGCCATCGGCGTTTTCTTCGAATATATCGCTTCGGCCGAAAAAATCTGAAATTTAACCGCATCGGCTCCGGCTTCGACCGCAACATCGATCAGTTTTTTCGCATTAGCGAAATCACGGTTATGATTGCTGCCAGCTTCAGCTATGATAAAACAGCTTCGTTCATGCCCTATTTCACGTTGACCAATTTTCAAATTCTCTGCTCCAGTCTGCTGCCAGCAACTCTACTGGCTGCCACACCATTTTTTCGACGAGATCGGCACATCTAGACGCACCACCACCGTCGATAAGTGCCCGCTGCCGGCGCATCATTTCCCGCCACTGCTCCGGCATATTACGGAACTCTTTCAAGATACCATATATGAAATCGCCGTTTGCACTGCTTTCATCATCGACCAGAAAACTCGTACTGTCGCGCCTGATAACATCGCTGGCACTTTGATTCTGCAGTTCCCGGCGACGAACAGCGCTGTCTGGCTCAACCCCACTTTTTAGCGATCTTATGCCAGTATCGACCAATGACGATTGTAAGCTTTGATTGATCTGCTCGGCAAAATCGATCAGAAAACTGGTTGCCTGCTGCTTGATAACGACTGAAGTCTGTCGTTGATTGTCGACCCAGACCAGGCACAGATTCGGCACCCCCAGACAGTACGTCTCCCACAATGTGGTGCCACCACCGGTGATGGCAAAAGCACTGCTGGCAAGCAATTCAGGAAAACGGTCGCTGTCGGTATTGAGAAATCGTCTGGTCGAATCTCGACTGATCCAGTCATTGACGGCATCGAGCGGGCAGTTGCCGGAAACCGACACACATATACGGTTGATGAGCCCATCG
>CAZMWO010000317.1:0-4623 GCA_964569565.1 uncultured bacterium
GTTCCTCATTTCTATGATGTATTAAAACCGACACAAACAAACTTAAACAAAGACAAACGTTAGTCAAGTATAATCGAAAAATCGACAACCTTATCGATTCGATTACGAGCACGAGAACGTTTATGAGCACGGGCACTGACACGAAAATCTGACGGCGCAACTTTAACTTGACAATATGCCGGATGTCTACCTATCATCGCAGGTATGAGCGAATTCAATGTCGAAATAATTCAGAACGGCAAGGTAACCGTCGTCAGAACTCAGGGATACCTCGATGACTGCGGTGGCAAAGTCTTCAGAGAACGCTGCAACGAGCTGATCAACAAGGGGCAGTTTTTCTTTGTGTTCAACCTCGAAAAAACTCCGGTCATCAACTCGACCGGCCTCTCGACCCTGCTCGATATAATGGTACAGATCATAGATTATAATGAGGGCGAAGTCGCCATCACCGGACTGTCGAAGTTGACGCAGACTGCGCTGCAGATGACTGGTGTCATGACCCTCTGCGAAGCCCACCCCTCAGAAGAAGAAGCTGTTGCAGCGATTTCGGAAGCGGCCGGCTGAGTCTGCGCCTTTGCGCAGCCGAATGCGCCTGAATGGCGGAGAGAGTCTGTGAGCCGACAACCTTGTCAGGATAAATCAGTCTTAATTGCAAAACTTTGTTTTGCAATATGGTTTTGTACGCTGGTAATAACCGTTTCAGCCGCCGACATCGACTGGAAAAAGCTCGAAGATAAAGCTAAAGAATACCAGAACAAGCAGTCCGGCGACAAAAAAATCGATGTCGGCGGTAAATCGGTAAATATCAGCATTCCGTCACAGCCGACCGGGCGCAATATCGACGGCTCCGAGCTGATTCTCTCAGAAGGAGACCAGCGCTATATCTCGGTTCACATGAAACTGGCCAACCGCCACTTTTCACGCAAAAATTACCCGCGCGCCATCGAAGAAGTCGAACTGGTTTTCGAGCGCCAGCCAGACCACCCGGGCGGACGATTCATGCGGGCCGTTATTGCGGGGCGACTCAAAGACCATGTTACCGCCTGGCACAACATCACCATCGCCCGTGACAAAGACCCTGAAAATGCAAAGATCAAAAGCTTTATCGAAAAGCTGAAAACCGTAGCCCCTGAACCGCAAAAAACCATCGGCGTCCCTGGAATTTTCAGACCCATTCCTTTATCGGCGAGCGAAAAGGCTTTCGATGTCATCGAAAGACTGCTCAAAGATCCGGCGAACCACAACATTACCTCAATTGATCTCGACGATTACAAGGTTGAAGGAAGCTCGGTCTGGATTCAAATGCGGATCAGCTGCTCTTCTGCCGTACAAAAAACCAGTATAGCCGAAGTGCTCGAAAAAGCCAGCGGCGGGCGCAGCGAAATTCTTTCGGGGCCGCCCCCTCAGGGAGAAGAAAAACTGCTCGAAATAAAGTTTGAAATTCCTGATATGGCCGTCGAGAACAAAGAAGTCAAACCTGCTGCCGACCTGCGCGAGTTCGTAAAAATGATTGCCGAAGAAACAGACGTGGCAATAAGCGATTCCGAAGAACGCGATTCTGAAAACAAGATTCTTGATACGACATACGAAATAGCCTCGCGAGATTTCAAAACGCTCAATGACTTTTTGCGCAAAGTGTCGCCTTATGCCACCAGATTCAGACTGATCAGCATGAAACTGGCTTATCTCGCGGGTTCACAAGATATCATCTGGCGCTGCCGCGTTCAGGTTTTTTACCAGATGAGCTGAAGCGAAGTTTTTTTAATTTCTTCGTTTATAAATCGCGCACTCGTTCCGACAGGCTAAAAAAAGTTAGAGGTCGAACCGTGCTATCTGTCTGTTCATTGCGCAAAATTTCGCTTGTGCTTATGGTTGTTCTCGTCGCACTTGCCAGTCCGACAGAAAAAGTAAAAGCCTTCAACGAGCACGACGTTCTTATTCTCAATGTCGCTTTGCCAGCGGCTTTTGCTGCGATAAGAGCTTACCACAACGGCGAAAATCCTGAAAAAGCGGCCATGCAGGCTGCATTTGGCGGCTATCTCATGCACCAGGGGTTCAAGATGGCTCCAAAAATGCAGGAACAATCGGCCGCAAAAGCCTGGCAGGCCAAGTGCATGGTCAATCTCGGCGCCTCGATAGCCGAATCGGCCGGCAGAGAGTTTGTCTTCAGAATGGATATAGGCCCGGTATGGCTGATCGCCAGCAAGGAAGATATCAAGTTCCGGCCCGGCCTGAATTCTGTCATAGCGCCGGCCATACACCTGCTCGAAGGCTCCACACTTGATTTTCAACGAAGTCTTCGCTATGGCACCCTGGTCTTTAAACGCAGCGCTGATAAAGATGGAACTTTGAATGGTTCAAGCGCTCTTGCCTACAGCAACGCCAACACCTTCACCACCAACGGAAGCGGTGCGCATGCCGGACACGAACTTGTTCACACCTTTCAATACAGGCGCGACGCAATGTACCCGCTTCGCGCAGGCAATTTCATCAAGGGATTCGATGAATATCTCGGCGACCGCTGGGTCGATGACACAGCCTGGAGCATCAACTGGGGCCTGCAATGTGCCTGGGCAGATACGACCGGGCGCAGCAAAGACTTTGACATTCCCATGGAAAAAGAAGCATACTATCTGGAGAAGCGCTATCGCGAACCCTGGCGATAAATCATACCAGACCGGCTTAAGAGGCAGCGATGTCAAATGTCAGCATGAACGGGTCTTTTATTGCAACAGCTGTTCCTCTCTGCAAAGTTAAGCTCAGAATACTCTTAAATACCCTCAAAGCGAAGCTTACCGGCAAGCGCCTGGTGCTGGTGGTCGCGGCCGTGATTTTTCTCGTGCTGATGGTTGGCACGGCCATATCTGACTTCTTAAACATGGCAGCAGGCATCGCGGCAGAAAAAGCCCTGCTGATCGAATGGATCGTCGGCTTCATCGCATTTTTTGGTATAATGGTAGTGTTCGTCAGCGACCTGCTTACCGGGCACACTATCAATGCCGGGCAGATGAGTTCTGATTTCGACTACCTGACGACACTGCCGGTACCACCGGCCAGTCTGTTCTGTGTAAAGACCTGCGAGCGGTTCGCCAGCGACTATATCGGCGCCATGATCCTGCTTCCCGGTTTTCTGACCGCGACCTGCCGCAATGGCATCACCCTGACCGCCGTTGTCATTTCACTGCTGCTGTTTGCCCAGATCAGCATTCTGACCGGAACCATCATCAACCTGATCATGCTTACTCTGCGCCGCTACCTGCCAATCACGTCGATCAACAATTTCTTCTCGATCTTCGGGTTTCTGGCCAGCTTTGCCATTGTCATCCCCGTTATGCTGATCGATCACTCAAGTGGCCCCATAGGGTATTATCTGGCTGATTTCGTCATGCAGTTTCAGGATGTGATCTTCGCTCTCAAGCCTGTGCGCTGGCTTGGTGCGACACTGTTTCGAGGCGGTTTCATAATTGAATTCTGGCAGTTCAGCGGACTCTGGCTGGCTGCAATGCTGTTCTTTGGACTAATGTTATATCGCGCGCTCGATGCAGGAGCACTCGCACACAGAATAACAAGATCGAACAATCGTCAGCAACGGCGGAAGAGTCGTTTCAGCGGGTTGCTGCAAAAAGATTACCTGCTTCTGCAGAGCGACTACAACATTCGGATAAACGCACTGCTGATGCCTATCTCTCTGGTACTGGTCAATGTATTGATCACACGGGAAGCATTCGAGCTGATTTCGGCAAATGCCGGTCTCAACATGATCTACGCCGGCATCATTTATTTCTGCATGTTCGGGCCGACCAACGCCATCGGCAGCGAAGGCCGTGCCATTGCCCTTCTAGAAACCCTGCCGCTGCATCCGCAGCAGATTCTAAAACGCAAGTTCACTTTCTGGCTGGCAGTTTCATCATTGGTATTCCTGCCGATTACCGCCGGCACCGCCTGGTATATGAAATTCGAAGCGGGCACGGCGTTGCGGGTTGTACTGATGACCTTTCTTTTCACGTGCACCAGCGTCTGGGCGTCCCTGCAGTTTTCGGCGATCTTTCCCGTGTTCGACAGCAAAATGCTGCAGCAGAGTTCGAGTTTCTGGGCCAAAGCCGGCGGTTTCTTTCTGTTGCTGATGCTGATTCCGATCAAAGAGCTCAGTCTGCTGAATTTTTACAGCCTGCTGATCTTCATACTGATTGTGACATTTCTCAACATGAAGGCGAGGATCCTGCTTTTCTATCGCACAGAAACAAGCCAGCACGAGGGCCCGCGCCAGGAATGGTTCTATTTCATGCTGCAGGCGCTGTCTTTTATCGGCATTGAAGCTACTATCAAACAGTTATTTATGGCAGTGGCTCCAGAAGTCGATACCGGTTTCTGGGCATGGGTACTGCCGCTTCTCTTCATCTTGCCCATAATGCTTCTAACAGCAATATCAGGCCGGCAACGCGGGGAAAAAGCCAGTGTTGCCGCACCGCCCCGACCGGTCTGGCAGACTGCTGCCGCGACGACTCTATTCAGCGCGGCCGGAGCCTGGATCGCCTGGGCAGTCATTACCCGTACACCAGAATTCAGACTGCTGCTGCATCGCGAATTCGTCTATTTCGCCGAGCTGATCGAAAAAACCGGATT
>CAZMWO010000318.1:0-4609 GCA_964569565.1 uncultured bacterium
GCCGGAGGGGAATGCCATGAAAAACTTCAAACTTCTGATAATAGCCGTAATTCTCGTTGCCATTGCAGTGGCGGTAAGTCAGGATGGCAAAACCGGTGCCGGTGACCCGCTGGTCGGCCGTAACCTGCTGACACCTGCTGAAATCGACCAGGTGCGCGCCTTCACGCTTACTCTTTCCGGTGAAGAAATTGCGCTGGCACAGCAGAACGGCAAATGGCGCGTCACCAGCCGCGAAGGCTTTGCGGCACAGCCTGAACGTATCGAAGATTTGTTTCAGAAGCTGTCAACCACGCGCATCATAGAAATGGTCAGCGCCAACAAAGAGCGTCACGCCGATCTCGGTGTGTCGGCGCCGGCTTCGGGTACCCGCCCCGAGGCTGATAATCTCTGGTTGACCCTGCGTGACAAGGATGGCAGGGAAATGAAAACCCTGCTGCTCGGCAAGGGCCGCCAGTCACGCGGGCCGGACGGAGCCATGGGGTTTGGCGAAGACGGCCAGTATGTGCGCTACAGCGGCAGCGACCAGATATATCTCGCCTCTGACCGCCTCTGGGTCGAAAAGGCCCACCTGCGCTGGCTCGACACCAGCCTGCTCAAACTGCCGGTTGCCGATATCAGCCGCATCAACCACCGCCCGGTCGTCGGCGCCGATGGCTACGTGCTGGCGCGCGAATCGGCCTCAGCCGCGCTGCAGCTCGCCGACCTGCCCGAAGGTCAGCAGACGAAACGAGCCACTGCCGATGCCGTCGCCCGCTTTTTCGAAAATATCGATGTCGGCGATATCATCGCAACGGCCACACCGCTCGCACATCCCGATCTGGCCAGTGCCACGCTCATCGAAGTCGAAACTTTCAAGGGCCTCACCGTCAGCATGCGCATCGGCAGCGGCCCGACTGATCTCGCCAACGTCGGCAAAGGTCATATCTTAAGCCTTGACGCGCACTATACCGGCACCGACACTGCACTCGCCGCGCTTGCCAGCGAAACTGCCGGCAATTACGCGAAATTCGTCTACGCTATTCCAGAAGCCCGCATCAAGCCATTGCTGATCAAGCCGGCCGAATTGCAAGAGCCGAAACCGGCACCGCCGCCTGAAACGGCAACCGGTACGGCGACAGCTTCCGCCGAACTGCAGCAGGTCGAAGCGACGCATATTCTGATTGCCTGGCAGGGCGCCGACCGCAGCAGTGCCACCCGCAGCAAAGAAGAGGCGCGCAAACTCATCGACGAGCTGCACGAAAAGATCAAAAAGGGCGCCGACATAGGTGAACTCGCGAAAGAGCATTCAGACTGCCCGAGCGGCAAGTCCGCCAATGGTTCGCTCGGCAGCTTCGGCCGCGGCATGATGGCCAAACCTTTCGAAGACGCCGCTTTCGGCCTCGAAGTCGGCAAAGTCTCGGGCGTCGTCGAGACCGGTTTCGGCTACCACCTGATCCGCCGCGACAAATAGGAAGAAGAATAAGAATAAATCAATGAGATGCTATAAGATGGCAGGCCTGAGTGCCTGTCATTTTTTATTGCTCTAAAGCGCTGCGTTTACTTGCTGAAGTGCATCGATGCTGATATATTGTGGTTAGAATAATCAGCTAAGAGGTGTTTTTTATGAAACCAGCAGATATCGTCAGAGAGATCGAGAAACTCGGTTTGTCGGAAAAGCTCCTTCTCGTAGAAGACGTCTGGGACACGATCGCAAGAGACACCGCTTCGTTGCCTTTGCCTGAATGGCAAAAGCAGGAGCTTATAAAGCGCCAGGGCGAATATGAAAATGGTAATGTAAGCCTGCATGACTGGCAATCAGTTCATGAAGATTTGAGAAACAGATATAAATGAATCTCAGATACACTTCGCGAGCTGTGAATGATATCGATATTGCGTTTTCATGGTATGAAAAACAGAGACGTGGGCTGGGTTTCGACTTTCTTGATTGTCTGGAGGCTTCTGTTAAAGGGATTCTTGTTTTTCCGGAAATGCACGAAAGATGTCATGATAATTTCAGGCGTTGTCTTATCAGAAGATTTCCGTTTGCAGTGTTCTATAGCATAGAGGAAAATCAAATTGTCGTTCACGCAGTTCTGGCCAATCGACAGAATCCTGACTTGAAGCCTTGATAAATGCAACACGATTTTATCTGCAATCGCCCACAGGAATGGTTGATTTCGGAAATTTGCGCCGAATAAGATGGCAGGCCTGAGCGCCTGCTATTTTTTATTGCCGGGGTAGGCGGGGCGTGATATAACAGGGGCAAATACCACTTTACGAGGAAAAATTATGAGCAGCAAGATTGTACCTGTCATTTTATCGGGTGGGGCCGGAACCCGGCTCTGGCCTCTGTCGCGCGAACTTTATCCGAAGCAGTTTCTGCCGCTTGCGGGTCAGCATACGATGATTCAGGAAACCCTGCTGCGACTGCGCGGCCTGACCGACCTGGGTGCGCCGATCATCGTCTGCAACGAAGACCACCGCTTTCTCGTCGCTGAGCAGATGCGCCAGATCGACTGCCGCCCGTCGGCGATCGTGCTCGAACCGGTCGGCCGCAACACCGCTCCGGCTGTGGCTGTTGCCGCTCTGCATGGCGAAAAAACCGACGATGTCATGCTGGTACTGCCGGCCGATCACGTGATAAAAGATCTGCCGGCTTTTCATGCCGCCGTTAAAAAAGGTCTGGCCGCCGCCGAAGCCGGCAAACTAGTGACTTTCGGCATAGTGCCGACTGCGCCTGAGACTGGTTATGGCTACATCAGAGCCGCTGCTGCCGGCAAAAAAGCCGACAGTCTGGCGATCGAAGCCTTTGTCGAGAAACCCGACCTGAAGACCGCCGAAAAGTATCTTAAAGCCGGCAATTATTACTGGAACAGCGGCATGTTCATGTTCAAGCCGTCGGTCCTGCTGGCCGAGCTCAAAAAGCACGCGGCCAAAATCGCGCCGGCCTGCCGCAAGGCCCTGGCCGAAGGCAGCAGCGATAATGATTTCGTGCGCCTGAATCGCGAAGACTTCGCGGCCTGCCCGTCGATATCGATAGACTACGCCGTCATGGAAAAAACCGGCCTGGGAGTGATGATTCCGCTGGCTGCCGGCTGGAACGACGTTGGTTCCTGGGCCGCGCTCGCTGATGTCAACCCGGCTGACGCCGCCGGTAACGTCGTCGATGGCGATGTGCTGACCTGCTCGGTAAAAAATTCGTGCATTCTTGCTTCTAATCGACTGGTCGCCGCCGTCGGCATCGAAGACCACATAGTGGTCGAAACCGCTGACGCTGTGCTGGTAGCTCACAAAAACCGGGTTCAGGATGTCAAACACATCGTCGACCAGCTGCGTTCCGCACAGCGGGTCGAAGCGGTTAACCACCGCCGCGTCAACCGCCCATGGGGCGCTTACGAGACTATCGATATCGCACCGCGCTTTCAGGTTAAGCGCATCACAGTCAATCCCGGTGAATCGTTGTCTTCGCAGATGCACTATCACCGTGCTGAGCACTGGGTCGTCGTCAGCGGTACCGCCCGCATCACCACCGGTGACAAAGTCATCATTCTCAGCGAGAATCAGTCGACTTACATTCCGCTCGGACAGACGCACCGTCTCGAAAACCCGGGGCGCATTCCGCTCGAGCTGATCGAGGTGCAGAGCGGCAGCTATCTTGGCGAAGACGACATCGTGCGCTTCGAAGACATCTACAATCGCGTCTGAACAGGCAGAGACTCGCACAAATCCACAAAGACAAAATTTCTCTCGTGCTCGTGCTCGTAATCGTGCTCGTGCTCGTAATCGAAAAAACTTCTCGTGGCACAAACAATCGATCTCGGCTCCAGTCTTCTCGCAGCACGGCCTGCTAAGCCCAAAAAATCTGTGTAATCCGCGAAATCACCCGACACTTGGCCATCCATGGCCAAAAAGCCGCAGCTCTGAGGCTAATCTCACTGACCGATTGCGATTACGCGCACGCGCACGATAAGACAAACCTACAATCTCCAGTATCTTATGCCCTGTTTGGTTGCCGTCTCAGGATCGAACATACCCTTGATATCGACGACAATCGGCGTGGCACCCTTGCGGCAGAAGCCGGCAAGCTTGTCGAGCGTGAGTTCTTTGAACTTGTCGTGTGGAACTGCGAGAATCACCGCATCGACTGCCGGCAGCTTTTCGAGTGACGGCAGAATTTCGAGGCCGTATTCGTGGCGCACTTCAGCGGCATCGGCGTAGGGGTCGAAAATCAGGCTTTCGACACCGTATTCGGCGAGCTCGCTGACGATATCTACGACTTTGGTGTTGCGAATGTCACCGACGTTTTCTTTAAAGGTCAGGCCCAGTATCAGCACCTTCGCGCCCTTGACCGCCTTGCCGGCGCGAATCAGCTTCTTGACGGTGTTTTCAGCGACAAACTTGCCCATTCCATCGTTGATGCGGCGCCCCGACAGAATGACTTCCGGGTGATAGCCAAGTTCTTCAGCCTTGTAGGTGAGGTAGTAGGGGTCGACCCCGATGCAGTGCCCGCCGACGAGTCCCGGGAAGAATTTGAGAAAATTCCATTTGGTGCCGGCGGCTGCCAGCACTTCGAGCGTATCGATACCGAGCTTATGGAAGATGATCGACAGTTCGTTCATCAGGGCGATAT
>CAZMWO010000319.1:0-4591 GCA_964569565.1 uncultured bacterium
GTGGCATCAGCGTTGCATGAATGCCACCCAGAATGACGGTAATGTTGTGACGTCTGAAAAAGTCGGCCATGGCATAGGCCCGCACCGCTGTACCCGTCATGGTGCTGATTGCCACCAGATCATAGTCAAGATACTCGCGAGGATGCCAGACGTCGGCGCCCTCATCGATGATCTTAACTTCAAAATCAAGTTCCGGAGGTACAAGGGCAACCAAAGTAGCCAGCGTCAGCGGTGCATAACGCAGCGCGCGCTTATAGGTACCGGTTCCAGCCCGGTGAATAGGGCCATGAGGTAGCACCAGAAGAAGTTTCATAAATCGTCAAAAAATCGTTTCTATTTTCGCTGTGATAGGATATCATAGCACGAGATAGAGACAAAGTAGTCTGTTTTTTGGAGGCTTAACTGTGAAAAAGTCCTTGTTGCTTGTCCTATGTCTTGTTTTCGCCGGTTTTTCCGGTAACCTGGCCGCCGAACCGAGCGCCCTGGTCACAAATCCCGCTGATATCCGTTTTATCGAACTCAAGGAAATGGCAAAGTTCCTTGAAGAAGACCTCGATCTTGGAAAAGGCATTACCGAAGTCGTCGGCAAAAAGGTTATCGACAATCGCTTTCGCAAGGCCGGCATGCCAGACCCGGTTAAAGAACAGGTTTCTTACAGCATGGTCGTGCGCGAAATGCCGGTAGACCAGCTCAATGCAGCGTTCATTCTCAAGGGCGCAGTTGACAGCTCCAAGTTTCTTGAATTTGCTGACAAGCGCTATTACCGCTATTTTGCCAATCTTCAGAAGCAGAATATCGAAGCCAAGCCGAAAATTCCGGCCAATACCAGAATCAGTGACAAGGCCACCCGCGTTTATCCGTTCGCCTTCCGCGATGCCGAAGCACTGATAAGCTATTTTGACGATTACACAATCATCGCCACTGTTCCACGCGGCGACCATTCGCTCGTCGCAGACATCATCAAGGTTCTCGACGGCAAAGCCGAACTTTCGCAGAAACAGCCGGACAGAATCTCGTTCATGACCTCATTCGTTCCTCTCGCTCAGGAGCGCCAGGAAATCAAGACCTTCGAAGGTCAGCACCAGGGTTTTGTCGCCAAGGCCCGCAGCGGTTTCAAAAAAGTAACCAACAAAAAAGCCTGGGCCGGCGAAAAGAAAATGACCGATCTCGAAGGTAACCTTAAAAACGCCATGTCCGGTGTCGAACGTTTTTCATACAGTGTCGATGCAACCGGCAAAGCAGACGGTTATGCCTATGACATCAGCATGATCTTCAAATGCGCGAATCCGCAGGAAGCTTCAAAGCTCAGAGATCTGCTGCTCGCCTGGCTGGCCAGCAATTCCGCCAAGACCCTGTCTGACGAAGACATGGTTTCTTTCAAGTCCAACAAAGTATCTACCAATAACGACACCTGCGTTTTCTCGGCAAAACTCGGTTCGAGTGCTGCCGAGCAGTATCAGTTCTCATCTATGATCATGACGCTGATGATGCAGGATCGCCGCTTCAACCGGCTCTTCAAAAGTTGAGCCTTAAATAACAAGTTCTGTGTTTGTGCAACGAGTCCCCGCTTCGGCGGGGACTTTTGTCATCAGCAGATTTCACTCTTTCTTTGCTTTAGCGATGCGGTCGTAAGCGAAAATGCAGCCTGGTAGCACGATCAGATCACCGAGCACGCCAATCACCACGATCAGAGCGCCAATAGCGCCAAAATAAGCGAAAGGCTTGAAGTCGCTGAAAATGAAGATGGCGTTGCCAAACCCAAGCAGAATCGAAGAATAGATGACCGGCCAGGTCATCTGCTGCATGGTGAAAAGCAGACGGCGCTGCGTCGTGCGCTGATGCGAATCATTATAGAAAGTGATGGTATGCAGCGTATCATCGACAATCAACCCGCTCATGACACAACCGGCAATGGCAGTCGAAGGGTTGAGCGGAATCCCGGCCAGAAAGGCCAGGGCATAAGCAAAAAAGATCGGGTAAAAATTGATCAGCAAAGCGATAAAAGACAGCGACAGACTGCGGAAAACCACCAGAAATACCAGACTGATCATCAGAATTGCCGCAGCAAAAGAGCTTGAGATATTGTCGAGAATGTCTCGCTGCAAAACCGCCTGAGAATAGACTTCGCCGGTAATTTCGACGCTGGCGGAACCCGGCAGACGCGACCTCGCTTCGGCAAGAATATTCTGTCCGAGTTCGTATATGACAAAATCATCTGACTGATTTATGCCAACCCTCAGCAGCAGTATGTCTGCGTTGGGTGAAATGACCATCTCGGCAATACCGCGGGCATCGAAAAATTCAAGAATCGAAAAAATCAGCTGTTCACTTTCGGGTATTTCCGGGCCAGAAGAAAAGCTTTCGGTAAAAGCCTTGAGCAGGCTTACCAGCGAAAACACCCGGTTGACTTCGGCTTTTTTCAACAGTTCGTCATGCAGCTGATCGATATTTTCAAGAAAGGCGCGTGATAACAGATCGGGATGCGAAATCATCAGAAGCAGCTGATATGGCCCTGAAAACCGGGCCTTGATGAATTGCCACGAAGTCAGAATCTGGTCATCGGCAGCAAACGAATCTTCGAGAGAGTTTCGTGTCTGCGCTGAGAAAATAAAGGGAAGCGCAAGCAAACCGATGATAACCGAGGCTGCCAGCACCTTGCCGGTATGCCTGAAAATTGCGTTACGCAGAAAACGGCGTATACCCTCGCCAGAACGCCGCTCTTTTTGAACATTGCGCGAAAACTTCGGCTGATAGAGCTTGAACGCTGAGAAAATCAGACCAAAGGTCACGAAATACGAAAGAAAGCAGGCCAATGAAGTATACAGCGAAAACAGCCTGATATTAGGCGACGGGCTGTAAGACAGTGACAAAAAGCCGATCAGTGTCGTCAGCGAGTTGATCAGGCATGGCCGCAGCAGCCTGAAAAAGTTCTCGCGATGCAGCAAATCATAAGGCCGGTTCCCATGCTTGTGGGTTCTGATGAAAAAACTGACGAGATAGATTATTTCGCTCAGCGAGATGATCAGCGCAAAAGGTATGATCGGCGAGGTGAACAGATTTATCTTGTTGCCGTTGGCAAAATAAATGGCAAAGGTCAGCACAGCCGGAATACCTACCGAACAGAGTATCAGCACCAGCACAACGACATCCGGGAAGAAAAACCAGGCCAGCACAGTGCAAAGAATGAAGCCAAGCGATATAAAAACAAGGTTGTTGCGCTCGATGAACTCGAAAAAGCGCTCTTTAAAGTACATATAGCCAAAAACGTGGAATTCACGCGGGCCGAAATAGTCGGGCAACAGGCGGTTAAGTTCTTTATAAAGCTGTTTCTGGCAATCCGGGTAGTCCATATCAGGTATGACAACTACCTGTAACGCTTGTCGGTCGGAACTGACGAGAAAGTTATCGAACATGCTGTTCTTCTGCAGCAGCTCGTTGAGGTTTTCGATACGGAAGTCGAGCAGATAGGTCTCGAAATCTTCGCGGCGGTTAAAGGATTTGAGCACATCGAGCAACGACATGCTGCCTCTGATCTGTGGCAGAGCGCGCAAGCGGTGCACCAGTGACCATAAATCGAGCAACGCTGCGCGGTCGATCCCGGCCACTGGAAAAGCGATGAGAATTTGCTGCTCGTGGCCAAATTCAGCTCTGAAGCGGGCGAATGTTTTAAGAACCTCAGGGTCGGTTATACCGCTCTCGATGTCATCAGCTGTCTCAACGTGGGCAAACGCGCCAAAGCTCAGTATAAAAGCGGCAAAAATCACTATCATCACCGCATAAGGTTTCTGCGAAACCAGAAAATAAGCAAATTCCGCCAGCTTTTTCATCAAGACAGTCTACGCTCCAGCCGACATTTAATAGAACAGACATTCATTGAATGCAGTATAATCTGCGCGGCAGATTTGAGAAAGGGTTTAATCATGTTTACACACACATTAGATTTCAACAACAAAGGCAGACGCTCATTCAACGATAAAAGAGGCCTGCTGCGCCTGAGCGGGCTGGTCATGATCTGGGTCGGGCTGGTATTCTTGTGGCGCGGCGTCGATATGTTTTATATATACTTTGCCTCTGGCAGCTGGCCGGTAGTGCAGGCCCGCGTGCTTTCAGCAGAAGTCGTCAAAATTGCTCACACACGCAATCAGTCTACAACAGGTGCCCGCGGCAGCTTTACTTATGAATATCAGGGGAAAAAGTATACCAGCACGCAAATCGACATTTCAGGCGGTTCTAATTCCAATGTTGCTGACAAGGAACAAAAGGTCGCCATACTCCAGGAAGCACTTAGAAACAACGAATCGGTAAATGCCCGCGTCAACCCGAACGACCCTTCTTACGCCATCATATTTCGCGAGATCAGCCAGAACATGATCTGGAACATGGTTTTTGGCCTGATTTTGACGCCGCTCGGCTTCAAAATAGCAAAATCACTGTTCTTCAAAGCCAAACCAGAGCAGAAAGCCTGATCCATGGGATCCTAGTCCTCTGTCACATAAGACTTCAAGAATTCAATATTAGTATATACTGCTTTCGTCGGGCTCTCGGCAGGATCCCAACGCTTCAACTCTCCCCAGGCGTTAGTTTCTGCTTA
>CAZMWO010000320.1:0-4591 GCA_964569565.1 uncultured bacterium
GTTTCGCCAGACGCAAAACCGCTCGAATTTATCGATCAACATGAGTCTGCGCGCGAACAGGTCGAAAAGCTCAAAATAGCAGGAGCGAACGTAATAATTGCGCTTACTCACGCTGGTATTACTGAAGATCGAGAACTGGCCGGAGCGGTTTCCGGCATTCATCTGATTCTCGGCGGACACGACCATCTGCAGCTTTCTGAGCCAGAACTGGTCGGCAGCACCCTTATCATGCACAGCGGCTATTATACCCAGAATCTTGGTCAGCTCGACCTCGCCTGGAATACGGTTACGCAGACGCCTCAACTGCTCAATCGCCAGACTGGCACGCCGTTTCTGCACAAGATCGATTCAAGTATTCCTGAGAATCCCGAAACTGCTGCAATCATCGAAGATTATCGTCGTCAGCTCAACGACTTTGTCGCCAGCTTCACTGCCGGTGAGTTCGCTGACATTTCTCAGATTGTTGCCAGATCTGAGTTTGCACTGCCACGCGACCTGCTTTTCAGCGAATCGACGATCGGCAACTTCGTAACCGATGCCATGCGTATCGAAACCGAAAAACTGCTTGGAGAAAAGGTAGATTTTGCCTTGCAGGCCAATGGAACCATACGTGGCGGGCTTCTTGTCGGCAGCGACCATCACAACGCCGGCAACATAACATTTTTCGACCTGGTCAGCATCAGTTCCATGGGCAACGGGCCCGACAACCTGCCCGGCTATCCTCTGGTATCGCTTTATTTAACCGGCGCCGAGATTCATCGCCTGCTCGAAATTGCTGCGATTCTGCCGCAACTCTGGGGCGACATCTACTTTTTGCAGTTTTCAGGTTTGCGTTACACCTATGACCCGGAGCGCATATTCTGGGTGCGTAGAATTCCCTTTCTTAAACTGCCATGGCCCTCAGGTAAAAGCGTAATTTCAGCTGAACGCCTGGTAAAAACAGGTGAAACCGCCGACAAAGATGTCTATGAGACCCTTCCGGCAGATGATAGCAGGCTCTATCATCTGGTAACCACAAATTATCTGGCAAATTACCTGCCCATGGTTGGCACGCGGCTGCCCAAACTCAAATTGACGGTAAAGAACAAACAGGGCAACGAAGTGAGTATCGACGACAGCATAGTCCGCGAAAACACCCGCGAATTCAAGGTGTGGGAAGCAACCGCCAGATACATAGCCTCATTCAACAAGGGTGCCAATAACCTGCCGTTGATGCCCGAGCGCTACCAGAAAATCGAAGGCCGCATCATCAGCGGTCAGGGCGAATGGCTCTGGTTCTGGCCGCTGCTGGCCGGCATCCTGATAATTGTCTTGCTGGCACTGCCCGGCGCCCGCCTGATCCGCCGCAAAAAAAATCAGACTGCCGCAAGGCAGCCTGACCTGTCGAATTAAACTGCGATCAGAGGCAGAGTTCCAGAATCTGGCGGCTCATTTCGAGGTCGACTTCACCGTTTTCGCCGAGTTTGATCATCTGGTGTGATTTAAGCTGACCAATCACCTTATCGACCCCTTCAGCACCGATGTTGTAAGCGCTAAGGCGGGTCTTTACACCGAGCGCTTCGAAAAACTCACGAGTTTTGTGAATGGCTTCGGCGGCCTGATGCTCGTCGTTGCCTGACTTGATATCCCAGACGCGGCGCCCGAACTGCGCCAGTTTTTCAAGCTTGCCGGCTTTGCGCAGGGTCAGATTGGCCGGCAGAACTATTGCCAGCGTAACCGCGTGGTCGAGACCGTAAAGGGCCGTCAGCTCATGGCCGATCATGTGAGTAGACCAGTCCTGCGGCACGCCGGCGCCGATCAGGCCATTCAACGCAAGGGTTGCGCACCACATAAGATTGGCTCGAACTTCGTAATTTTCGGGATCTTTGAGTGCCAGCGGGCCCTCTTCTATAAGCGTCATCAGCAGACCTTCGGCAAAGCGATCCTGCACGCAGGCATGGGCCGGCTGAGTCAGATACTGCTCAGCGATATGCACGAAAGCGTCGATGACGCCGTTGGCAACCTGACGCGGCGGCAATGTAAAGGTCTTGAGCGGGTCAAGAACCGAAAACATCGGAAACACCTTTGCACTGTTGAACGGCAACTTGGCTTTGGTCGCCGCGCGCGTGATAACTGAACCTGAATTCATCTCAGAACCGGTAGCCGGCAGCGTCAAAACGCTGGCAAAAGGCAGCGCCTGCTTTACGCACGAACCAAAAGTCTGAATTATCTTCCAGGGATCGTCATCGAAAAGAGCCGCCGCTGCGATAAATTTGGTGCCATCGATGACCGAGCCACCGCCGGCCGCCAGCAGAAAATCACAACCGGTCGCCTTTACCTGCTCAACACATTTCATCAGGGTTTCATAAGTTGGATTCGGCTCTACACCTGAAAATTCGTGAACCTCACGACCTGTAAGCGCGCTCATGATCTCGTCATAAGTGCCATTATGCTTTATGCTTCCCCCGCCATAAACCAGCATGATCTTCTTGCCTTCAGGAATCTCGCGCTTGAGCGAACCAATAGTTCCCTTGCCAAAAATGATCTTCGTCGGATTGTGAAAAGTAAAATTACGCATACTTCAGCCTCCTCGTATATATCTTACCTGAAGATATTCTGACCGCCCATAAAAGTCAAACAACGCCAGACCCCTGTAAATGCCGGACAAGATAGATACTTTGTGAATTGAGACAAAATATATTACACTTTTATTGTAACCATACTTCGAGACCGGTCAGGAGAAATGAAATGCGCAGTCGCCGTCAGCTGAGAAAGATCTTCGCATGGTCGCTGCTGCTTTTCGTGTTGATTCTGGTTAATGTGCTGGTCAGCGAAATCGCATTCGCGCGCGCGGGCGGAGGGCATGGCTATTCTGGCGGCGGCGGGGGCAGAGGCCGCTCCGGCGGCGGAGGTGGCGAGGCCGAATTACTCTGGCTGCTGATCAGACTGATCATTTATTACCCGCACATCGGCATCCCGCTGGCAATCGTCGTGGCAGTGCTCGCCTGGAAAGGCTATCTGAAGGGCGAAGATACCTACGTCGACTACACCATAACCAAAGCCGACAGAGTCAAACATGACAGTTTCTCAAAAGTTGCACTTACACAGCTCAAACAGCGCGACCCTGGCTTCGACGAAAACTTTTTCATGGGCCGCGCCAAGAAGGCATTCAGACTGATTCAAGATGCCTGGACCGCCAGGAAGCTCGATAAGGCGCAGGCCTTTCTTTCAGATGGCATTTACGAGCAGTTCAGCATTCAGCTTGCTGAAATGCGCGAAAAGGGCATAATCGACCACCTGGAATCGCTCGAAATTCTAACGGCGACGCCGGTCAAGTTTCAGAGCGATAAAAACTTCGATGTCATTCATCTGCGCATCGATGCCAGTGCCATCAACTACCGCAAAGACGAAAAAACCGGCAAGCTGATAGATGGTTCGCGCAGCCCCGAGGCCTTTGCCGAGGTCTGGTCGTTCATGCGCAAACCCGGCGTTAAAACGCTGAAAAAGGGCGGCCTGATGGAAGGCCAGTGCCCGAACTGCGGCAACCCGATTCAGATCGGGCGCCTGTCAAAATGCGAAGTCTGCGGAGCACTGCTGCGTTCTGGCGAATACGACTGGGTTCTCACCAGTATTACCCAGGCCTGCGAATGGTCGGTGCGCCCGGACAAAGCATTGCCAGGCCTCGACGCCATAACTGCCGCTGACCCCGGCTTCAACATGCAGCATATCAAAGAACGCGTTTCAGTCATGTTCTGGCGCAAAACCGAAGCTGAACGCATCGGCAAAGTCGAACCTCTGCGCAAGATCGCGCGCAACGAATTCTGCGATGCCCAGCTGCAATGGCTGAAGCCTGATAAATCAGGAGCCCGCCGCTTTTACACCGGTTGCGCCGTTGGCGCCGTCGATCTGCTTGGTATCGAACTGCTTGAACCAGATGACAACGCTTTTGTAGAAGTCATCTGGAGCGGGATTCCTTCATTTCAGATGCCGGGCAAAGTCATCGAAACAGCCGGACAGCCGATAAATTTCCGGCATGTCTTTGTTCTGGCACGACAACACGGCGCTGTTACCAGGCTCGAAGCATCACTCGCCAGCTCGCACTGCCCTTCCTGCGGAGCGCCCGAGCAGACTAGCAGCGAGAATGAGTGCGCCTACTGTGGCTCGGTCATGAATGACGGCAAAAGCGAATGGGTTCTCGATGCCGTTGTTGACCGCAGCGACCCCCAGGTCAGAGAGATTCTCAGCCGCATCAGCGCCTCAGCTCGCAAATCAGTCGAAGATGCGCGAGCTCGCGTCGATGCCCACCTGAAAGACAAAAAGCAGCCGGCCGTGCCGCCACCTCTCGACGATTTTGGTATTTCAGGCATCGAACTGCTGCGCTGGACAGTAGCCATGATGCTGGCTGACGGCCATATCGACAGCAAAGAAATGAGCATGATCCGCGAACTGGCAAACAGACGTGACATTCCCGAAGCCCGCATTCAGCAGATAATCGATGAGTTCAAAGCGGTCATCGACCCGGTCGTGCATGTCACAACGACAAGTAAAATCGAAGCGGACGCTGAGCTGCTGCGTCATATCGCCCGCGTCGCGCTTGCTGACGGCAAGCTTA
>CAZMWO010000321.1:0-4582 GCA_964569565.1 uncultured bacterium
CATGGCCTCAGGCGTCAACGAAGTCGTCACCGGCTGGAACAGCCGCGACTGGGGCCAGTTCGCCGGTGGTGCCTCGAAGCTTATTCTCGGCCTGCCCGGCACAGTTATCAGCATGTCTTCACGCATACCCAGCGTTATTGGCAACAGTATGACCGGCTGGGGCAAAGAACGCATGAGCCAGGGCGGCGTCGGCAACACCATTCTGGGCGGCGCAGCAGTAGCTGGCGGCTCAGTTCTACAGGCTGGCGGCTGGCTGGTAAATCAGGTCGGCAACGCATCTTCATCGGTGGCCAACACCATTGGCAACGGCATAAAGAGCCTGTTCGGCAGGTAAAAGAAAAGGAGAACACCCATGGGATTCTTTCCAGCACTTCTGGCAGCCTATACAATCTTCGCCTTTCTGTTTCAGACGATAGCCGTGGGATTTATCGCGCAGGACACCCGTTGCTTGCGACATCGCCTGATCTGGGCTCTGTTCACTCTGTTGACCGGCCCGATCGGCATTTTGATCTACATGTTCAAAGGCCGAAAATACGTGTGATTTGACAGTTAGTTTATCTCAAAAAGCGTTTGTGGCCTCAGCCACAAACGCTTTTTTTCGTCGTCATCCTGCGCGAAGCAAAGCGGAGTCGCAGGATCCAGAAAGGCGCTAAATGAGCTAGATTCTGCGATTTGTACAATTAGATAGATCAAACCCGGTATTTTTGTTAGAATTAGACAGGGTGCAGACAAATTATACAAAGATCGCCTGTATCGGGCAAAACCCGGTACCATTGGGGTTTGTTGCGGCAAAAGCGAGCTATTCGCTGCAGCACGCCAATTTTTTGCTGCAGATTTCCCAGCTGGCAGACCCGGGCTGTTACCAACCGTTCAAGACCCGCGCTTTTTTCAATCGCTCGGTGTATTGTCTGACACTCGTTTTGTTGGCAATCATTGCTATCACGCCCGCCAGCCTTGCCGATGCAGACTCGTCCATCGCGAACCTGCTGACCAAGTCTTTGCGGGCCTACGAAGCGCACCGCCCGATGGAAGCCGAAGAATTGTGGCGCCAGGCCCGTCAGCTCGAACCGCGACTCGCCCGGCCGCCATGGCTCACCCCCGGACAGGAACTGCCGGCCAGCCTCTTCGCAAATTCAACCGAACACACAGGTTATTCGCTCTGGGGTCTTTTCATAAGACTTCTGACACTGCCAATTCTACTGTTTCTGCTGGTATGGCAGGGCTGGCGGGCAATGCAGGATTTTAAGGACAATATTGAGGCTGATAGACGCAAACAGCAGGCTGCTGCATGCCCGGAATGCTCCCGCCTGACCCGGGAATGCCAGAAGCTGCAGCGCAAAATTGAGATACTTCAGGGTTCTGCCTCAGGCAGAGGTGAATAATGAACCAGATGCCAGTAATTTTCACCACAAATGCCCGCATAAGCACCCAAAACGTTAGAACAGGCCATATCTCATCTTGTTTTAGCATCATCCTGCTGTTACTGCTGATACTTACAACACTGCCAGTTACGGCCAGAACGGCCGTATCGCCACCGTCGATTCCTTCGCGTCAGGCCCTGCAACTCATTGAGAAAGCCAGACGAGCGGGAAAAGCTGGCGACGATCTGATCGCCAACAAGCTCTGGAATAAGGCAGGAGCTCATGACCTGGCAGTTCCAGCCTCATCCCCGGACTGGACAGTCGAAAGAAGCTCGCAACCGTTCACAACTTCTCTCAGAGATCGAGCGATAGCCCGAGACGAATTGCTTGTTCTGATAAGCATGCTTCCCTATCGCAGAGCACAAAAGCAGTTAAGAAGTTACCTCAACCGCTTTCCACTCGACACCGAGCTACGCGAGCTTTCGCTGGCCATGGCCGAACTGCATAATGACGCCCGTCTCGAAAAGCTGCATGAATCAGCCCTGAGCGGCCAGGCCATCGATGACTTCACCTGGCTCTACGGCATGCGCCTGCTGATGCTCCTCGGCTATGTATTTCTGATAAGACTGATATTAAGTTTCAGGAAAAGCATGCCTAAGGCGGCTACGGCGTTACAAGACATTCCTGAAGAAAACGCAGGAGAACAGCTATGAATGCTATAAATATTTCTAAATCAGGGTTCAAGCGAAATACGAACTGGCTACAGGCACTTATGATAATGGCAATCGTTCTTCTGCCAATTTCAGCTTATGCGCTGGAGCAGGCTATAAACGCCAGTTTTACCGGAAATCTCGGCACCCGGGATGTCTATGATTGGACAGAAGGCATTACACAATCTGCTGCATATGCTGCAGGTGGTATTGAAATATGTGGTTATGATGAAGGCGCCGACGCGAATGGAAGTGTTTTCACTTATATCAGAGTTCCAAGAAAGGTAAATGACGTATTTGGGACTACTGTGACTGAGTGCTATCAGAATCTTTTTGGCGGAACAGCTATAGCTTCGGCAGCTAATGTAGAAGTAAGAATCTCTGACTACTACCAGTGTAACGTTACATGCTAATGGCTATGATTGGTCTATCAACGCAGATGGTGGAATTTACAGGTCTTCAGATGATATTCGCATCGGCACTCCATTCAGAGAAGCCGTATATACAGGATCTAACAGCATAGCTTTAACCGGGCCAACCAGACCGGCTACCTGGTCGACTCAAATTTCGGCAGGAGCTTCTTACACAATACGCCTAAATTGGAGTTTATTTGCAGAACCCAATCATGATGCGGGCGGTGCTAAAAATAATGACGTTAAGCACTGGTTTGATGAGATATACTGTAACATAAGCCCACAGGGACTCAGCGTTACCGAAACCGCCGATGGAAAGGCAAAGTTGTCATGGTATACCAGCACGCCGTCAACTGGTGCGCCGGCACTGTCATATTACAAAATCTATGCAAACACCAGTCCGGGGTCATGGACTTTTATCGCATCGACTACAGATACTTTTTATGAGCATCTTCCTATAGATGATGACATTTATTACTGTATAAGCGATTTCGACGCAAAGGGGCAGGAGTCTCCTAAGAGCGTAGAATGTTTTTACCGACGCACTCGCATAGAAATCACACAGGTTTCCAGCCCCAAAACGTCTGTAACTCAGGGCCAGGGCGGTGTACCCGTTGCTGTTACGCTTATTAACCCTGGCCCGTCTGATATCTCTTTCGGAGGCGCCAGCCTGACCTTTAAAATTCCGGCAGTTGGGCTATATAATTGGACTCTCATTGGCCCTGCAACCGGCACTATTATTCCAAAAAACGGTCAAAATCCTATAACTGTCACTTTTTCAGTCGATGTTCTTGCCTCGAGCACTCCTGACACAGACTGGATAGATGCTACGGCCACCGGCACCGTCATCGCCGGCAAAGATGTCTATGACACTCATGCAACTGCTACTCACACATGGTTAATAAGATCACCCGCCAAACTCAAGGTTCTCAGTGTTACCGCCTCTTCAACTGTGTATCTTGGCCAGACCGGCGTGCCAGTGGACGTTCTGGTAGAAAACGAAGGCGACGACAACGCCGCCGCGCTATGGGACAGTTCCGAGCTCAAATTCAGCTGGGGCAGCTATCTGAATATAGTTCCCCAGACCACACTGCCAATTGCTGTTTATGCAGGGCAGGCATCGTCGGTAAGATACCTGCTCGAAGTCGATCCGGGCTCGGCCACCGGCACTGCTACTATTGATGCCTGGATCAAATTTCGCGATGCCAACCTGCTGATTCCATCTTCGAACAATGATGGGGCTACTTTCAAAGGCCAATGGACAATAGTCGCCGGCTTTGTCGATACGTTCAAAGATGCTTCCAGAGATATTCCGCAGACTTCATTCAATGTTGGCTCTTACACTGTGTATGGCCGGGCCGAAAATCTGGCGCCACTCAAAGAGCACCGCATGCGCTGGTATGATCCGGATGACAACGAGGTGACCTTTTCGGATCCGGCAATCACCACTGACAATACTGGCCTGTTCGATGACGAAATCATTTCACTGGCAAAAGCAGGCACCTGGCGGGTTACCTGTACCCGCGTGTTTGACTCAATTACATTGGCCGAGAACTATTTCGAAGTAGGCAACCCGGCAAGCCTCACGCTCAGTATCGCCCTTCCCGACACCGTCAGCCTTGGCCAGCCTTTTATCGCGACCGTTACTGTAAACAATATCGGGAGTGCTACTGCTGTAGACGTCGAACTGGCAACAATGACCCTGTTAACTGGCGGCGCGGAGTGGGTAAGCGGCCCAACTACCGTACGCCAGGATATCAGCGGGGCATCGAGCAAAACATATCAGCTGAAATGGAAGGCAACGGCACTCGGCGACTTATCTCTACAATGCGCTGCATTTGGCTTTGACAACAATGTGGTTGTCGATCCCAAAATCTGGGCAGCGACGAGTTCGAGCAACGTCTGCGTTGTTCAAACTCCCCCAAATCTCTCTATTACGTCATTAAACGAAGTATATGACAATGTTTCCCGGGGCCAAGAAGACCTTATTGTCAATGTAAGAGTAAGCAACAGCGGTCAGGCCGATGCCATATTTCAAACAGCCAGCCTTACCTATAACCCAACCGGAGGTCATACTGAAACAGTAGTATCACCCGGC
>CAZMWO010000322.1:0-3265 GCA_964569565.1 uncultured bacterium
GATCAAAGTCGAGCCTATGGTGATTTTGGCCAGTACAGTGCCGGATGCAGCTTCAATCGGATCGGTTGTAGTTGCAACGATGCGCAACGTGTTGCCAGCCCAGGGGCTGAATGAGGTTACCGGGAGCGCATAGCCATCTCTGTAGAACTCAAGTGATGAAATCGGCGGGCCCACTTTGTCTATTACCAGAGTTGCGGTGGCTTTGCTGTTGGCACTGCTGCCGGTGCCGACGTTGCCGGCGAGATCGACGAGCGATACCATATAGGCTCCATCCACGAGCAGACCTGGCGGTGTGTCTGTATGTTTGCCGTCAAAGCTTATCGTATAGCCGGTTGTGGTCTGGCCCATCTGGTATGTTTCCGTGGCGACTCCGCTGGTAAGTCGCATTTTTACCGTGTCGCCTCCAGCCGGGCCTGATACGTCTATCTTTACGAACGAGCTGACATTTGGACTGAAGTATGCAACGTTGTTAAAGGTTTTGACATTGGCGAACTGCCAGGAATTTACCTTGGGTTCTTTACCGTCGTAAACTATTGTGCCGCGTGAGCTGCCCTCGTTGTTGGCATCGTCATAGACCCGCAGTTCAAAACTGTTCGGACCTACAGTTCCGTAGTATTGGTTGGTAACAGTAGACTTACCATTCCATACAGCAGTTCCGCTCAGCCTGTCGGGAGCAAGAGTAAGAGGAATGCTGGCGATTTCTGCGCCATTGGTCGGCTGAATTCTCAGCCAGAGACTGGTTGCAACCGGAGCCTGTTGAAAGGTTACCGTTATCGTCGCAACATAAGGATCAACATAGGGGCTGAAAGGCTGATTCACCAGCACTGAGCTGTCTTTGGCGGTTGTCTGCTGGTAGGTCGTCACCTGATAGCCGCTTACGATCGGACCTTTCGACCTGATGGTGACCGGAATGGAGGCGATTCGGCTGTCCGGGTCGTTGGCGCCGCGGTTGCCGGCTTCGTCGTAACCGCCAGATACGAAGTAGTAGTATGGCCCACCCTGCATGGTGTTCGCATCGAAGTTGGCTGAGTTGGTGAAGATTGCAGTCTTGTTATCTTTCCAGTTGCGGAATACAAAAGACATGACCGCTGTGCCGTCGAGACCGAGGCGCATTTGAGGATCGAGTGTGCCGCTTCGATTGGTGTTCATCTCTTCGTCGAAGGTGACTTCGAAGTAGCTGTTTACAGGGGTAATGCCTATGGTGTAGGTGCCAAGTGTGATATTAGGCTGTAATACATCGACCGCCCGCGGCATTTTGTTGTCGAACACCATCGGGTAACTGGCGACAGCGTCAAAGCCATAAGGATAACCGCTGGTCTCCTTCTTTTTGCTGAGGTCGAAGGCCATCGAGGCGTCTCCGGTTTGCGGAGCTACATTGAATATATCTGTGAACCCGGAAACTGTGACATAGGCATTTATCTTTTGAATATCGCCCGCTTCCAGCAGGCCGGTATTAGAGAACCTTGCCACTGTTCTGGTGACGCCGCCCTGATTGTGGTCGAGCCAGCTGACAAAGTTGCCGGTATCGATCGCAACATTTGTGTCGCTTCTGAACAATGTCAGGGTGGGGGTTATGTTGCGTGCTATAGGTATGCTGACATTGGCTGAGAGAGTAGCTGTTTCAAAGGCGATTTCATAGAAGAAGTTGCCTGCCGGCTGACCTTTGAACAGGGTCGTGCCGGTTGCCACAGAACTTACCGGGCTTACAGCCACGGAATGAATTTTTGCCGCCGCATAACCTATTGGCAGGTCCTTATTCAGCAAAGATGCCTGGCCGCTTGTGCCCGGGAAAGCTTCACTCAGATTGCCCCAAAGGTCTCTGAATGCGCTGTTGGAGCAGGCAAGATAGAAGTCGCTGGTTCCCCAGCTCAGGATGGTCCTCAAAGCTTCATCAGTAAGCGGAATTCTGACGGTAGTTGAAGCGTAGTCGTTCAGTTCGGTATAGCTGTTGGCACCGGTCCATCTGACCATAGGATTGGCCTGGCTGATGCTGCCGAGAGATATTGAGCGGCTGTTGGCTGTGTCTGCTTTCTCATAGATGTAAACCCTGGAAAGGTCAGCCGGTTGAGTCTTGGTAAGAATCAGGTTGCTCTCATTATGCGCATCGTTGAACAACCTTGCTCTTCTGTTCTGTATGTTTATGGTCAGCACAGGTATTGCGCCACTGAAGTCCAGCAGACTGCCGGCAGCCACCTGAAATGGTGTGCTGAGAGGAGTCAGGTTGGCTGCAACGGCATTGGTCGGCAGAACCGGCATGACGCTGTTGCCTTCGGTGTCGCGAATGAGAGGTGTTAACCCGTTATAGGGCGGTGGTTCAAATTCGGTGCCGGTGATCTGCAGGTGAAACAGGGTGCCAAGGCGGCCGTATTTGAGAGCGATCCAGTCCTGCGCTTCCTGTGACAGTTCGATTTTGAAAGATCTCAGAGTGTTGAGAGTGCTGTTCGGATCGAAAGTATCTGAGGCTAATGTGTTGAAACGATATCTATTGACCCAGGTTTCATTGTTAGATGCACGGTTGGCCCAGATTGCGAGATTTTTCAGGGTCGTGTCATCCATTGTCGTAGAATCCATATCTTTGTCGAATTCGATATAGAGCTGTTTGCTTATCTCGTCGCTCAGATTGGCGACATAGCGGCCGCTGATCAGCTTCGGTCTGGTATAGAAGTCGTCTGGAATCAGAAGCTGCTGCATGGTAATGTTGCGAGAAACCGGTTTCAGCCAGTTGCCTGACTCATCTTTGACGACATGGAGAGTGTCGGAGCCGGTTTGCGTATCATTCGTCGAAAGTGAAATGTAAAGAGTTCTTCGACCCCAGTCGGCGATTATTCTCTTGCTCATCGATGCAAGAGTTATCTCCATGGTATCGCTGATGCTCTCTGTTATCAGAAGATCATTATTGGCGAGACTGATGGCAAAGGCCGTGTCAAGGCCAACCTGTGTGTCGGTGTGGTCGTTTTTGTAACCTATTCTGACATGTTCGATGTTAAAAGTCGCAGGATTTACCGGTTCAGAGAATACCAGGGTCAGATTCGTTCCGCTGTAAGTGGCATACGACAGTTCAGGACGTTTGCTGTCTACTGCCAGCTGGGTGTATTCATCGTCTACGTAAGCCTTGTTGCCGTAGCGGTCGACGACATAAATTCTGAACGTGTGGGTCGCCAGGTCGTAACTGCCGTTTTCGAGCCGGTAGTGAGCGTATTTATTGGGGAAAGGCCCGCCATCGGTGGCGAAAAGTGTTGCATTGAGTGGGTTGTCTGGCTTCAGC
>CAZMWO010000322.1:3275-4575 GCA_964569565.1 uncultured bacterium
GATAAGTTGTGGTAGCGCCAATAGGCGACAGGTCGACATAGGCCTGTCCGTTCGACAGGGCTTCAGTAAGTGCTACCCAGACAGATATACTGTCAGATGCGACACCATTGCCGACATTGGCGACCCAATCCTCTGTATTCTGAGGATTTACGATTTCTACCCGCTGTAACATCGTTGCAATATTGATGAGCGGCGGCTGGTTGTCGAAAGTCAGTGCCGGGCCCGGGATCAACTTGCCTGAAGTGATCTGGTTATCGGCATCGTCTGAGACAAAGATTTCATATCTCAGAATGTCGCCATTCACGATCAACCATTCGCCCTCGCCAACTTCGATAGGAACCGAAGTGGTTCCGCTGGCTACTTCAAAAGTGGCCTGCCAGATGTTGGTTCCTGTTACCTGAGTGAGGGGCGCTCTGAAAACTTCCTGCGAGCCCAGCGAAGTATAGAGAACGACCGTTGCCGAGCCTGGATCGGCAAAGCGTTCGACTTCGGCTTCAACTCTGATTATATCGCCAATGTTGGCTGTATTGGCAATCGGGTTGTCGCCATTGTTTTCGACAACGATCATTTTTGCTGTGCCGGCCTTTATTCTTGGCAGCAGAGTGTCTATGCCGAAAGAATTGTTGGGATCACATTCAATGATTGAAGTGGCCATGGTCAAAGCAGCTGTGTCGGGGTGCAATACCTTGACCGGAAAGCTGACTGTGTTCGCATCGAGGCCGTAATCACTGGCTGAGGCGACGAAAGTGGCAGAATAAACGTATGGCGCCCCGCTGGCGGGAACATATTCCAGAGGTGTCCAGTAGGTTCTGATGTCGCCATCGTAATATCTGGCGGTAGAATCGTCGCTGGTGCTGTTGGTGATGGTGCGAATATCGACGAGGACTTCTGCCACCGGGTTGTTTGCCGTGTTGTAAAGCGATGAGAGAACAGCCGTGATTTTAACGCTGTCGCCCGAAGCAATGTAGGTGACGGGATTAAGTATATTGTTGAAGTTGTGATCGACGAAGAGATCGGCGCGTGACTGCGGAAATCCGGCAAAAACCGGGGTTTTTGACAAAAACCTGATCGGAACCGTATAGGCGCAGGCCATGTTTTTGTTAATGTCGAAGGCGAGAATGGTCAACGACGACAGTGTGCCCAGACCTTCCGGAACTGTCCATTGGTAAACGAATTCATTGCCCCCTGTAGTGTTGGGGGGAAAGAGTGTCGGACTTGGTGCGGTAAGACCATTGTCGTTGAAGAGATTTTCGAAGTCGATCATCGGCAGAATGCCGTCATGATAATTCAGGCGCACCTT
>CAZMWO010000323.1:0-4570 GCA_964569565.1 uncultured bacterium
AGCGATCAGCGTGCTTGCACACCTTCTGGTCAAATGGGCAAAATACGCGTTCGCGCCTTTCATGATTATGCTGCTTCTGTCGTTTCTGCTGCTTGGTCCGCAGATGTGGCCGATACAGATCAATAACACCCTCGACACTCTGCTCGAGCAGGGCACCGAGCAGGCCGCCATCGACAAAAGTATTCAGCAGACCTTCGGTCTGCTCGACGAGATTATCATTCTGGCCTACCATGACCCCGATCTGTTCAGCCTTTCTGGACTAAATCTGATCAAGCAGATGACCGAAAAAATCGAAGAAGTCGAAGGCGTCAAAAACTGCTTTTCGCTCGCCAACACCCCGTTTTTCCGCAACTATGAGCGCGATGGCGAGTCGATCGTTGAATCAGCCCCCCTGCTCGACACTGTACCGACAGACGCTGCCGGACTGGCGCGTCTCAAGCAGGAAGCCATAGAAAACAAGCTGTTTCGTAACAATATCATCTCGCCAGATGGCAATACCGCTGCCTTTAACATAATTCTGCGCGCCGGCCTCGACCCGTTTGCCAAAGAAGCCATCGTCAGGCAGATCCGCGCTGACTACAGTGAAATGGCACAATCGCACAAAGGCCGCTTCTATTTTACCGGCATGCACGTATTCATGGAAACCACTGGTGTGCAGATGCAACGCGATGTCATGCAGTTTTCGGTAGTTTCGATAATTCTGCTTTTCATCGGGCTTTATGCGATATTCCGTTCGGTGCCGATGGCGTTGATTGGCATAACCACCGCCGGCATCGCCAACTGGCTGCTGTTCGTCACCCTGCACCTGATGGGCAAAACCCTGTCGATCTCGACTACCCCGGTGCCCGCCATTACCGTTGGCCTGTCGATTGCATACGTTTTGCATCTGATTGTGGCACGTAAGGAAGGTGTCATCGAAGACGCCCATGAAACCGCGCAGATCTTCATCGGCAATCTGCTTTCGGCGCTGACCACGATGATCGGCTTTTTTTCGCTGTGCCTGAACCCGATTCCGACACTGCAGGATTTCGGGCTCTATGCCGGTCTGGGCACTTTTTATGCGACCATTGCCGGTGTCTTTTTCGGCTTTCCCCTGCTGCAAAAGCTGAAAGCCCCACCGAATCACGATTTTAGCGAAAGCGTCAAAGGCTTTATCGAAACGGTATTTTATCGGCATCGGCGGCTGGTTATCGGCGGTTCACTGATAGTCTTCTGCAGCGGCATATTTTTGCTGCGCATGGAAGTCGAAACCGATTATTACCAGTATTACCTGCGCTCAGCGCCAATGGTGCAGTCGGTCGATTTCGTCAACCGCAATATCGGCGGCCAGTACCCGATCGTAATCGAGTTCACCACCCCTGGAGTTGACCAGGTCTACGAAGGCAACGTGCTGAGCTGGCTCGAAAAGCTGTCACAGCATGCCATGACCTACAAGGGCGTAGACAAGGTGATCACCTATCTCGACCTGCTCAATGACGGACATCGTGCTTTTGCTGACAAGCCTGAACCCGGCTGGTTCAACAACCGCGCCATGGTCGGCCAGGTTGCGATGATGGTCAATGATGCCGGCCCCGAACTCAGCGCCTACTACGTCGATTCGGCTGCGCAAAGAACCCAGGTCTTCATCAGAACCAGCCATATCAACTCAGCGTCTTTTCTGGCCATAGACGAGGGAATAAGAAAGTTTCTCGCAGAGAACACGCCAGATGGCATCAGCTACAAGGTTGGCGGCACTTACCTGCGCTGCGTTCAGTCTGCGAACCGCATGGCGCTCTCACAGCTTTACGGAACCTTCGTCGCATTTTTCGTGCTGTTTTTTGTGGCATTCCTGGCTATTCCCGATGTCAAACTGATATTTATGGCTTTCGTTGTCAATCTGCTGCCGATCTTCGGCGTTTACGGCCTGCTCGGCATACTGGGCGAGACTCTCAACATGGGCACCACGACCATCGCAGCAATTGCCATCGGCATCGGCATGGACGACACTATGCACTTCCTAACCCGCTTCACCACTTATTATGAGGAAACCGGCGACCCGCATGAGAGCGCAAAGCACGTCATTCACTCTTCAGGTGTTTCGATGATTCTTACCTCGACCATGATTTCACTGTCTTTTCTTTCTCTTTCGCTCAGCATCATCAAACCGATCTATCAGCTCGGCATTTTTACCAGTGTAACCATGGCATTGTGCCTGCTCGCCGATCTGTTTCTCATGCCGGTGCTGGTGAACTGGAATACCCCGAATCCAGAGCAGGCAGCTGATCAATCGTCAGCACCCAATAATTAGGAGTTTTGCACATGCAGTTCAATCAGATCAGCGGAATCGGACTTATAACAGCTGCCGGCGTCGGATGTAAGGAAAACTACGGCAACTTTACCGCCCGCAATCCCGGCATCTGCACGGTAACCAGATTTGAGCTGCCTGCCGCCAAAGTCAAAACCAACTTCGCCGGGTTGATCAAGCAGCTGCCAAACGAGTCGCTGCCGCCTGAACTGCTGCCGATACTCAATGAAGACGACCTGACGCAGGATTACGTCAAAGCCGCAGTCTATGTGACAGCCGAAGCGATAAAAGACGCCGGCCTCGCAGCCAGGCCAGACTCTGACCCGCGCCGCACCGGACTGATAGTCGCCAGCAGCCTCGGCAATTTTCTCAATGTTTCTGAACTGGTCAAAGACTATTTCATGAAAGAGCTCTACAAAATCACCTCGCTGATTCACGGCATGAACAGTTACCTGCCCTCTCGCCTCGGCAGCATGTTTGGCGTAGCCGGCCCCTGCTACTTTGTAAGTTCTTCATGCACCAGCGCTCTGAATGCAATATTGCAGGCCGACACGCTTATAAAAAGCGGCATAGTCGATCGTATGCTCGTCTGCGCTGTCGATGTCTGCCTCGAAACCGGTATCTACCACCTCTGGAACAAGATACGCGTTCTCTCACACCGCAACGACAGCCCGCAAACAGCCTGCCGACCTTACTGTAAGACTCGCGACGGCATAGTTGTATCAGAAGCCGCCGGCTGTTTCTTCATCGAAAAGGCCAGTGATACGAGCAGACAAGGCCATGCAATAATCAAGGGCATAGGCATGGCCAACGGCGCCAGCGATTTTCTCAAACCGTCGCCGGAACTGCTCGAAGCTGCCATTCGCGAGGCGCTCGCGACAGCGCAGACTCCTTCCGAAAAAATCGACTTCATCGCCGGATCGGCCTCAGGCTCACCACATTGCGACCATTTTGAATCTGAGGCGATCTGCCGCGTTTTTGGTGAACGGGCGAAAAAAATACCGGTGTTTCCCTACAAAAGCTTTCTCGGCTCGACTTTTGGAACCCAGGCTGTAAGCGAGGGGGCGCTGGCCATCAGATCGATGAACGAAAGCCTGGTGCCCGAACCCTTTAATATTTTTGAGCAAGACGAGCGTGTCAAGGCCAATGTTTATTATAATGCATCTGATTATGCCGGGTATGAGATAAATAGAATGCTCTTTATCAATTACGGTTTTGCCGGCAATCACATGGCGATGGTGTTGGAGAAGTGTGGCAATTGAGGACGAAAGGAAGAGTCGCATTACCGATTACGAGCACGATTACGAGCACGAATACGAGCACGAGAAGTAAGGGGGAGAGATGAGCAAACCTGAGATTACGCGTGAGGAGCTGATAGAAAAAATCGTGGCGGCGATAAAAAAAGTGTCAGGTATCAGCATTGTGCCGGCAAGATATGGCGACAACCTGTTTGCGCTTGGCCTCGACAGCATCAAGGCGATACAGGTCGTCAACATGCTCGAAGACGAACTCGACCTGATGATTGACGATGCCCATCTGCCGAAATTCACTTCGATCGACGCCATCGCCGCGCATTTTGATAAAATAAGGTAAGCGGTCGTGCCATAGACTGGCATGCCTGGCATTTAAATGGGTTAATAAAGGAGAAGTTATGACCTTAAAAAGATTTCTGACTATTGCTGCTGTGTTGTCGATGTTTCTTGTTGGCCTTGCTGAAGCGAGTTTTGCGCAAACCACAGAAGATCTGTGCAAACAGGTCAAGCAGATAATGCATTGTCTTAAAAACAACCAGATTCCTATGGCCAAAGCGCATATTGCAAGATTTTATGCGCCAGAATACCGGGAGTATCTAAAAGAAACCTTTGGTGACGAGCTTGGTTCAGCCTACGCGCGCGATTTTCAGGAACAGGTACCTTCTCTTGCAGATTTCGTAGAGCTGATGACAAAAAGATTTCAGATGGAAGTCGATGCTGACTTTGGGGATATCAGATGTTTCAAAATCGACCAGCCATCAGATATTCCAACCTGGGTCTGGAAAAAGAAGCAGACTTTTCTTCTGCAGAACATGAAAAAGCCGGTCTCGCTTTATGAAGTAATGTTTTACGCTTCCAGGGATCGTGAGACATTCAGGCCAATTGCAAACTTTGTTATCATCAACGGCTCATTCAAGCTGATCGGGCAACCCGAAAAGGCAGCCAGCGCTCTGATGAACTGATTTATATAAAGGCGCGTTAACTTTGTTAAATCCAGGAGCTTCGGCCATCAGACGGGATGCTTTTTCTACAG
>CAZMWO010000324.1:0-1694 GCA_964569565.1 uncultured bacterium
AGGTTCGCCGTTCTCGAGATAAATAGCCAGAGGCAAAGTCGGGGTAAGATCGGTCGGGTAAGGACTGATCTCGACTCCTTTGAGCCAGGGCGTCTTTTCGAGGTTAACAGGAGCCCCTGCGGGGGGCTCCTGTGCACTAACCATCGAACCAAACATCACAACTGCTGCAAATACTGCTGCTTTAATTTTTTTCATAATTCTGCAAACTACCCCTGCTTACTGATTCCTGCCGCCTTCAAAGGCAGCCTGGATGTTGACGATGTAGAGGGGCATTCTTACAGTAGTCAGGTTGCCTGATTTGTCCATGGCTTTTGAAACAAAGAAATATTCGGGCTGATCTTTGTATTCTTCGCGGGGATAATTGGGAACGCGGAACAGATAAGCTTTACCATCTTTTTCGACTTCTTTGCCGTCAGCGGTTTCAATGCGGCAGGCTACTTCAGCGGTAGTGCCACGATTGTTGCCGTTGTCTACCGACATGGCTGCGAAAATGAAAGGTACGTTGCGTCTTACGAAAACGCCCTTGAGAGCTTCGTCTTCGCCACCGGCAACGTGGATCTGGCGGGTCATGTTTTCTTCGCTGAGAGTCTTGGATTCAACAGTCTTGGTTTCGAACTTCGGAGCGCCGCGATCGTTGAAAAGAGCGCCAGCAACTGAAAGACGTGCGGTCTTCTTCCAGGGCTCGATGTTGCGTTCATCAGCAGTGCCTTCATCTACAAAAACATAACTGGCATCCTCATATTCGTCTGCCTTCTGTGAGAAGGGGCGACCAAGGCTGGCAACGATCTTTTCGACCATCTTGTTCTTGAGTTCCTGTTCGGTAGCGGCCATATCGATATTACCGGCACCTTCCTGGAAAGCGATCCACATGTCGGGAGCGGTTACGTCATGTACAAGAACGCCCATGGCCTGGTTGGCAGTAACGGTCTTGGCGCCGCCTTCAGCGGTTTCGCCATTTTCGCCGACGAGAGCTTCATCGGTCTGGTTGCCACCAGCGGCTTCGCCATCATCATCATCTTCATTGCCGGTAGTTACATCTTCAGCACCTTCGCCGCCATCGACCTGTCTGGCGCCGCCGTTACCGATCTGATATTCACCAGGTGCGAAAAATTTACCACCGTTACCAGCCATATTGGTGTTTACTGACGATACAGTCTGGAAATTGCCATCGGCATCTTTTACTTTGGTGTCCCAGGTGATGTTGGGGTCGCCTTCGAAGGTGGCTCCTTCAGCGACTTCACCGGCATCTTCTTTGTAAAGGATTGAATGTTCATGCTGTTCGTAAAAAACGTCTTCAAGAGCATTGACCAGACCTCTGTCGGGGTCGCCACCACGAAAATTTTCGGGCATGACGAACTTGCCAGGCTTCATTTCGAGCGTCATGTCGACGCTGCCCGGAATTTCAGCGGCTTCTTCGGTAGCAGCAGCAGTATCATCCACACTTTCTTCCTGTGCAGAAATCACCACTGCGAAAGAAAAGAAAACCGCAAACACAACCAAGAACACTCCAAATTTTTTCATAGTTCCCTCCGTTGAAATTAATTCCTCATGTCACTGCCGGGCGACTGCCAAACACTGGCTTTAACGTCCTTCAATGAACAATACGTAGTAATACCGCCGATTGTTACAAAAAATTTATCTCAGCCGGGGGTTGATATTTATAATCTCAGCTGCGGGCCATGCCCGGCAAATTG
>CAZMWO010000324.1:1704-4548 GCA_964569565.1 uncultured bacterium
TCAATATATTTTTCATTATAGGCCTGAGACTTATAATAGTCCATTTTTTTTTATTCTTTAAAAAAGCCTGTTCTCTCTGGCACATCCTGATGGTTGTACCGATAAGGCAAAACTTGACTTGGCAGATATGTTAAAGTAATATGCGGCAGCATTAACCTTTTAAGGAGTCACATGAAAGCGTTAAGAAAAGCCGTTGTTTCCGGCACTGGCATCAGCCTCCCCGACAAGGTTCTCACAAATCAGGATCTCGAAAAAATCGTCGATACCACCGATGAATGGATAATAACCCGTACCGGAATCAGAGAAAGACGCCAGATTCCCGACGATCAGACGCTCCTTGATCTCTCAATACCGGCAGCCCGGCAGGCGATAGCCAATGCCGGCCTGACTCCCGATGATATCGACCTGATCATTTACGCAACATTTACGCCAGATTATCAGGTGCCCGCCACTGCCTGCCTTCTCCAGGACAAGCTCGGCTGCTCAAAAGCCGGTGCCTTCGATCTGCAGGCGGCCTGCACCGGATTTGTCTATGCATCTTCAGTTGCATGCCAGTTCATAGCAACTTCGACCTATAACCATGTGCTGGTAGTAGGCGGTGATGTCACCACACGCATTCTCGATTTCACTGACCGCAACTCATGCGTTCTCTTTGGTGACGGTGTGGGCGCCACGGTCTATTCGCCGGCGACTGGCGACCAGGGCGTGTTTGATCACATTCTCGGCTCGATCGGCAGCGGCGGCGAATACATCATGATTGAGACCGGCGGCTCAGCCAGGCGCCCGACCGAAGAAATGATCAGAAACCGCGAGCACTACCTCAAGATTGCCGGCAAAGAAGTGTTCAAATTTTCGACCAAAATTGTCGGCGATATCATTGAAGAACTGCTGAAACGCAACAACCTGACACTTGACGACATTGCGCTCATCATACCGCATCAGGCCAATATCAGAATTCTCGAATCAGCGGCAAAAAGATTCAACTGCCCGCTCGACAAATTCTATGTAAATATCGACCGTTACGGCAATACAGTGGCGGCTTCCATTCCCCTCGCGCTGCATGATGCCCTCAAGGAGGGCCGCATAAAGGAAAACGATATCATCATGTTCGTCGGTTTCGGCGGCGGCCTGACCTATGGCGCCATGCCGGTAAAATGGGGTCCCTACACTACCCCGAAAGATTGATTGAAAACCGATCGCGCCGGATTTTTCAAGGGCTACCTGCTTGATCTGCTTGATGGCATACATTCAGCCTTCCCTGATGAACTGGCGGAATTTGCCGACCGCTTTCCTGAGCTGATTCGCCCGCCTGGTGCCGCGCCAACCGAGCAGCTTTTTCTGGAAAAGTGTCGGCGCTGCGGCGCCTGCGTCAAGGCCTGCCCCTTTTTTGCGCTGAAACCGGTTTTCAAAGCCAACGAGTTCGACGATGGCACACCGACTTTGCGGACAGGCGAATCTTATTGCCGGTTCTGCCACGATTTTCCCTGCGTCAAGGCCTGCCCTACCGGAGCCATTTCGCTCGAGAACGAAAAATCACTGAAAAAGATCGCTACCGCCTCAGTGCTGTCTGATAACTGTCTGCGCAGCAGTGGCGAACCATGTCAGACCTGCCGCGAAAAATGCGATGAGCAGGCAAAAGCCATAACCTGCCCGGCAGACTCGCGCCCCCCGCATATCGACCCGACCGCATGCACAGGCTGCGGCGCCTGTGCGGTGTTTTGCCCGGCTTACCCTGAAAACGCGATAAGGCTGATCAGGCAATGAGTTCCTTGTGCTGCCGACCGAGTTCTACATAACGACTGGCCGAGACAAGTATTTTTTCGCGCCATTCTGCAGCGACCAAACCCTTTATTTTCGCCGGCAGACCAGCGACAAGAGAACCGGACGGAATTTTTTCGTTCTCGCGCACGACGCTGCCGGCCGCGACGATGCACCCCTCGCCGATCTCGGCGCCGGACAGAATGATCGCGCCCATTCCGATCAGGCAGTTATCGCCAATTCGACAGGCATGCAGAAGCGCCTTGTGCCCCACCGTTACGTTGCGACCGATGAGCACCGCGCCGGTGTCGGGGTCCGGCCCGGCCGTGTCAACATGAATCACGCTGCCATCCTGAATATTGGTGTCAGCGCCGATTTCAATACGATTTATGTCAGCGCGGATAACGCTGCCATACCAGAGATTAACATTTTCGCCAAGCCTGACATCGCCGATCAGTTCAACTCCGTCAGCGATAAAGCACGAGTCGGGAACCTGTGGCGTCAGCCGGCCGAATTTTCTTATCATTATATGGCTCCTGCAAAAGTTTGTTCTCAGCATTACAGACTGAATCTGAACATTTTGCAAGTCCCGTCACTTTAAAAAAAAGTCATTTTGTGTTATATTGTGTCACTGTAATGTGTGACGGTCTTTCTGCCGATAGTTTTTCAGTATGCAAAATGAAAAATTCTGGGCAAGAAACCAGGCACAAAAACTGTTCGAACAGGCATTACAGCTGGAACTGGAAGGCAAAACCAGTGAGGCGATAGTGGCTTACCAGAATTCTCTGGCCTGCTGGCCAAACAACAGTCAGGCTCAGTATAATCTCGGAGTCGCGCTTGCCACCAGTGGCCTGATCGATCAGGCACTGAGAGCCTGGACACGTGCGGTGTGGCTTGACCCCTCGCTTAAATACGAACTGGTCAAGGCATTCGATCTCGACGATGATGCGCGTGAAGACCTTCTTGGTTGTCTTACCTACGACGATATGGCCAAAGCGGCCTGAAAAAGGAGATACGACATGACATACTGCTGGGAAGTCTACAACAATTCAAAATGTGAAACCTGCAAGCATTATATTGCTTTTC
>CAZMWO010000325.1:0-4546 GCA_964569565.1 uncultured bacterium
AAATGGATTTATGAGAAAACCGCCATTACTGCTTTTACACGGAATCTGCAACAATGCCAACCTGTTCGCAGTCGAAGGGCATGGCCTCGGCCCAAGTCTGAGCAGGTTCTTCGAGCTGTACCCGATCAGTTATCCGCTCGACCAGCATCGTGACCGGCCCTGGGACTTCGATTTTCACATGTATGAAGATCTGCCGCTGATCTGGAAACAGGTCTGCGAACAGGCTGGCGAAAAGCCTTTTGTTTTCGGTTACAGTCAAGGGGGGATGCTGGCCATGGCGGCTCAGGCGCATGGTGTTATCGACGCGCCGGCAATCGTGACCGCCGGTTCACCCTTCAGTTTCCCGCGTATTCCGATTTATCCGCCACTTATGAAGGCCTGGGTTGCGGTGGTTCCGGTAAAACTGGGTGGCCGCCTGCTGTGCGTGCTGTTCGCGGCGGCAGCACCACCTGAACGCAAGCCTGACATAAATCTTTTTCGTCTGTTGCTCAAGACAGCGACAGTAAACGTGCCGGTCGAAACCTTCGTGCAGGCCCTGCACTGGATGCGCACGCGCAATTTTACCGATCGCAGCGGCACCATCAATTATACCGAGCGTTTCGTCAGTATTCATACACCGGTTTGTCTCATTTATGGCAGTGCCGATCGCATTGCACCGCAGAGTGCGGTTGACGCCGGCTATACGGCAGTGAGTTCGCGGCGCAAGGCTATCGTTGGCATTCCCGGTGGCACGCACCTGAGCATGACTGCCGGCAGTCAGGCGGCTGCCATAAGCGAAATTACCCACGCCTGGTGCTGTAAGGACTGTGAAGAAGACGAGATGCCTGATCGCAGAAGCCGGATCTACTGATCTTCTGCCTGGTGGGAGCTGTCTGACAGATACTGCTGGCATGCCGCTATATCCAGGTTTATCTGGCCTATCAGAGATTGCATGTCGGGAAAACGCTTTTCTTCGCGAATGCGGCGGACAAACCTGATTCTGATCGTGCGATGATAGAGATCGCCGCTGAACCCGAGCAGATGTGCCTCGAGCAGATGAGTGCTGCGGTCGAAGGTCGGGCGGATGCCAATGTTGACAATGGCGGGATGCGAACCTTCAGGGGTGTCGGCAAGACAGGCGTAGACACCGTTTGGCGGCAGAATTTTCTGGCTGGCTTCAAGCTGCAGGTTGGCAGTCGGAAAGCCCATTACCCGGCCGCGGTGGTCGCCATGAACAACTTCGCCGGTAAAGCAGGCTTCGCGCCCGAGAAAACGGTTTGCTCTCGGAAAATTTCCTTCTGATACGGCATCGCGGATTATCGAACTGCTGACCACCTGACCGTCAAGCATGACCGGCTGAATTATGCGGCATTTGCGGCCGTGGTGCGTAAGCTCGTTGCTGAGAATCTGGGCATTCCCGGCACGTCCTGCTCCAAAACAGAAATTGAAGCCGACCAGTACGGTCGCTGCCTGCAGTTGGTCTACCAGAATGTTTTTGACGAATTCAACGTGCCCGACAGTCGAAAATGCATCATCGAAAGGCCTGAATACGACATAATCGACGCCGGTTGCCAGCAGTAGACTGAATTTTTCCTCGGGTGTCGTCAGGTAACCCTTGAAAATACGAGGAGAAAGGAATTTGCGCGGCGAATGGTCGAAAGTAAAGATTACCGAAGGCAGGCTGTGCTGCCTGGCGTAGTGGATTATATCTGAAATCAGCTGGCGATGCCCAAGATGAACGCCATCGAAGGTGCCTATGCCAAGCACGCATGGGCCGATGCCAAGGTTGCCGGAGAGTAGGTTTTTAAGCTTCATTTTCTGGAAAAACCCTTACCGGGCAGAGCCTGAAGCCGCCTTTCTGATCTTCTGACTGATTTTTTGGAGTGCCGTAAATGGCGATCAGACGCCCTGCCGGCGATATAATCTGCACCATGTCGCAGAGTTCAGGACTGTCGGTTTCGAGCTTGACGATTTCGTTGCGGCTGATAGGCTGGCCACGGCTTATGCGCAGCTGACCATCAGCATTTACGGTCAGACGCGGGTAGGGCAGTATTTCTTCACAGCTGACAAAAGAATCGGTATTTTCGAATGACAGCCCTTTTTCGATTTTCCAGCAGGGAAATGCTCTGGTAAAGGCCCATTGCCCGACTCTTTCGCGCAGCAGATACGAGAGATGGCCGCCACAGCCGAGCTTCTGACCAAGATCGTGCGCGATCGAGCGCACGTAGGTACCGCGCGAGCAATGCACCCGCAGCAGCAGCTGGCGCACTGAGTCGCTGACGTAATCAGCGACCAGCCTGATCGAAGTTACATGCACCCGGCGGCTTTTCAGAACAACTTCTTCGCCGGCCCGCGCCATGGCGTAGGCACGTTTGCCGCCTACCTTTATCGCCGAAAAAGCGGGTGGTGTCTGTTCGTAGCTGCCGACAAAGGTGCGCAGAGAATTCATCAACACTTCGCTGCCGAAATCTACCGGCTGGTCAAAGGTTGTGGTGACCTTGCCGGTCGCATCATAACTGTCGGTGCAGGTGCCAAGAGCGACCTTCATCAGGTAGGTTTTGTCCAGGTATTCGGGCGGAATGAAATTCAGCAGCTTCAGTGCCCGGCCGCAGAATACCAGCAGAACGCCCTGAGCCATGGGATCGAGGGTGCCGGCATGGCCGCATTTTATCTTGTAAACCCGCCGGATCTGGTCAATTACATCATGTGAAGAGCAGCCGCGGGGTTTATAGACTACCAGGCAACCATCAGCCATTTATCGGGCTCCCTGTGTCTGTTTCATCGCCGCCACTACGCTGGCGACGACCTTTTCCATGACTTCTTCAATGCTTCCGTCAAGCTGGGCTCCCGATGCGTTGCGATGGCCACCGCCCTGAAACTGGCGGCTGATTTCCATGACATCGACATTGCCGGTTGACCTGAAACTGACCTTAACTTTGTTATCTTCAATTTCCTTAAACAGCAGGGCGACTTCGATGCCACTGATACAGCTGATATGTCTGATAGCTCCATCGGCATCGACCTCGTCGGCACCGATCGTAGTGAAGTCGTCGAGTTTCAGCCAGCTGGCCACGATTTTTCCATCATGCAGGCGGCGGGTGCGTGCCATGACCATGCCATGCATTACGACGCGGTTGTAGCTGGTCTGTTCGTAGACCTTTTTGTAAATGTCATCGACGACGAGATCGTCGGCAATCAGGCGCGCAATGACTTCGTGCGAGCGCGGTGTCGAATTGTTATAGCGGAAATTGCCGGTATCGGTCATTATGCCAACGTAGAGAGCCTCGCGGCATTCGCGGCTTAGCTTGACTCCGGTGCGCTCGAGTATGTTATAGAGAATTTCGCAGGTCGATGAAGCGCCCTCGTCGAGCAGGTTTATGTTGCCAAGGCCGACGACACCTACATGATGGTCAAGGTGAACGCGGGTGCGGGCCCGTGGAAAATACTCGACCCGGTCTCCCATACGGCGCGCCTCAGTCGTTTCCATCAGAAAGGCGAGATCGAAATCAATTTCGGGCGGCAGATCTCTCTGGCATTTATCGCTGCCGGCAAGCCAGGATATCTGGTCGGGAAGAGGGTCGAAATTAAGGCTGATGCAGTTTTTGCCGGTCGAACGGCAGAAATGATGCAGGGCGAGCTGTGATCCGAGGGCATCGCCGTCAGAAAAAGGGTGGGCAATCGAAAAGAGATTGCGCGCCTGCATAAGCTGCTCGCAGATAAGCTCGATCTGTCGATTGTAATCTGCGCCGGGCCATGAAACGTTCATTGCTGTGAATCCTGTGGTGACTGGCCGGCCTCAATCCTGAGGTCTGACCGATTTGAGCAGTTCAAGAATGTGGTCGCCACGCTTGATCGAGGGGTCGAAGAAAAATGCGAGTTCAGGCAGAACCCTCAGTTGCAGAACTTTTTTGAGCTCGCGGCGAAGAAATGGTTTGGCTGAATCCAGGCCTTTCTGTACTTCTTCCGGATCGGTCTCGTCGTTGAGAAAGCTGTATTGCACCCGCGCCAGATGAAAATCCGGGCTGATATCGACACTGACGATATGAACGCCCCGCAGGCGTGGGTCGGAAACCTTGCGCTGCAGCAGTTCAGAGAGCTCACGCATGAGCAGAGAATTGGCCTTTTCCTGTCTTCGGGTCATATGTAATCCCAGTAACTGTCAAGTATTCGAGCCTGGCCATGGTCGTTCATGATATCGTCGATCTTCTGTGCCATCTGTTCAAGGAATACACGATCGTTGGCGACCATGGCGACACCGACCCGGCCTTTTTGCCAGAGGTCGTTATCTGCAACCTCGGCAATCGAAGCATTGAATTTGGCGCGGACGCGATCTATAAGGCTTCTGAGAATCTGGCGCTTTTCCTTGAGGCTGTGAACCTCAGGAAAATGCATGTCAAAGGTGCCGATAGCGACGATCATGCAGGTCAGATCTGTCTTTCAATTTCTTTGAGCTTGAAGAATTCGAGAATATCGCCTTCTTTGATGTCGTTGTAGTTTTCGATGCCAATACCGCATTCGTAGCCGGTATTTACTTCTCTGACGTCATCCTTGAAGCGCTTGAGAGAAT
>CAZMWO010000326.1:0-4543 GCA_964569565.1 uncultured bacterium
CACCGACTGAATCCTTGCCGAGCCATCGACATGGGTAATTGCCGGAATCTCGGAACGCGCGACATTGAGCAGTTCCAGGCCGGTGAGGTTTTTTTGTGCTTCGCTCAGCTCCAACATCCGTTCTTTATTTACCTGCGCTGTCAGCAGCATATATGGTGTGTCGCTGCTGAGATCAAAATAGTCTGAGAGTCGCTCGCGCAGAACCGATGGTGCAAAAGGCCTGAATGACTCGCGAAACTTGATTTTGAGGTTCATCACCTTCTGCATTTTCTTAGAGCGGGCATCGCCGATGATACTGCGCGCTCCGAGTGCTCTTGGCCCATATTCCATGCGACCGGAGAACCAGCCGATGACCTTTTCGCCTGCAAGATCGCCGGATATTTGCTCAAACAGATGACAATCATCGATCTGCCGATAAGGAATCCCGTGCTGGTCAAGAAATGACTTGATTTCAGCATTGCTGAATGCCGGGCCAAGGTAGCAGCCCTGCATCATATCAGTGCTAGCAGGTGTTCTCTGACTGTTGAGATGTTCGAACCAGACTCCCAGTGCAGCTCCGGCGGCGCCACCGGCATCGCCTGCCGCCGGCTGGATCCATATCGACTTGAACGGGCCTTCGCGCAGCAGGCGACCGTTGGCTACACAGTTGAGAGCAACGCCGCCAGCCATGCAAAGGTTCTCGAGCCCGGTTTCAGCATGCAGGCTTCTGCCCAGCTTCAATACTATTTCTTCGCAGACTTCCTGAATTGATCTGGCCAGATTCATTTCGCGTTCGCCCGTCGGATCTTCGGGCCGTTTTGCCGGGCCGCCAAAGAGCTTGCAGAAGCGGTCGTTGAACATGCTCAGGCCAGTGCAGTAGTCGAAGTAATCCATGTTAAGGCGAAAGGTGCCATCTGCTTTGATATCGACAAGGTTGTCGAGTATGAGCTGCCTGTAGACGGGCTTTCCGTATGGCGCCAGCCCCATGAGCTTGTATTCGCCACTGTTAACCTTGAAGCCTGTATAAACCGTAAACGCGGAGTAGAGGAGCCCGAGCGAATGTGGGAACCTTATCTCCCACAGCTGTTTGAGGTTGTTGCCGGCGGCCTGC
The DNA here is from genome assembly GCA_964569565.1 of uncultured bacterium. Lineage (GTDB taxonomy): Bacteria > Muiribacteriota > Ozemobacteria > Ozemobacterales > Ozemobacteraceae > Rifleibacterium. Next base: position 1,091 of record CAZMWO010000326.1, read on the forward strand.
CAGGCAGTGGTGGTTGCCCATTCGCCGACGCCGTCAAGGCAGAGAACTGCCGCCTGTTCGAATGGTGAAGGGTAGAAGGCGGATGCGGCATGCGAACGATGATGCTTGTAAAAGAAGATTTCTTCGGGCAGATTGCCGAAGTTCTCTTTGACCATGCGAGCAATCTCTGTTTTCATGAACAGTCTATCTTTGATCCAGAGAGGCATAGCATGGAAAAATGAGCTGAGGCCGGCCGGTGCAAAGCTCAGATAGGTTTTGAGAAGCCTTTCGAACTTGATAAATGGCTTTTCGTAGAAAACCAGTATGTTCACCTGCTGCATTGAGATGCCAGCACTTTTGAGACAATATTTTACCGCGTGCAAAGGAAAGCTGCTGTCATGCTTGATGCGGGTAAAGCGCTCCTCCTGTGCAGCAGCCAGAATTTTGCCGTTATGCACAAGGCAGGCGGCAGAATCATGATAATAGGCTGAGATCCCAAGGATATACATCAGGCAGTTCCTTTGCGCGTATGTAAATTTATAGCAGATTTCTCACTGTATTTTCAATGTGTTGTGCACAATCAGGTGCAAAAAAATAACCGCCCTCATCGGGCGGCGGTTTTATATTAACTTAAACTTATCTGCTGGTGAGTTAAAGCACGCTCTGAAAAAGTCGGGTAACGATTCCCGGGCGGTTAACCCTGCCGACGACGCCTCTGCCATCAAATTTGATCTGGGCATCGGCGAGCAATTTTGAATTGATTGTATTGTTGCCGTCAATATCGCGCGGTCTCGCGACACCGCGAACTTTCATGATCTGGGTCTCTCGATTAACCACGATAGAACGGCTGCCTTCGACAAGCAGGTTGCCATTACCGAGAATCTCCAGCACAGTGGCTGTGATCGTGCCCGTGAGTTTGCCGGAACGGGTGGTTGTGCCCTCGCCGTCGAATTCGGTGTTAGACTCTGTTTTGCCGACAAAGTTCTTTACCAGATTTTTTACTATAGGAATTTCGGGGCCGGTAGAGACTTCGTTGGTGCTTTCCTTCTGGGTGTTGGTGGTGGCTTTTGACTGGGCATTCGATTCTTCTGAGATTACGATGGTTATTATGTCTCCAGGCTGGTATTCCCGGGCGTTTTTAGACGAATAAAGATCGTTGCCTCCCAGCCACAAAGAACTTGCTGAAAGGCTGCTGGTTACAATTATCATCAGGCTCAAAGCCATTATTATTCTAGTTCTGTGCATATTCTACCCTGCCTCTTTCTTTGATGACGCCTCGTATCCGGCGCTGGTTCTGCAAATTGATCAATGTGATTTCGTCGCCTTCACTGCCACCCTGAACGGCCCGGGCAGGAATTTTGAGTGACAGCGTACCACTGTTGAAGTGAAAGTCGACACTTTCGCCCGGCTTGATAACCCATGCATCACGACTGCTTGCCGTTACGAAGTTTTCGCTCCGGTCGGCTGGCTTAATGCTGGATTTATCATTGTTTCGGCAGATGTTCGACGCTCCCATCGACAGGTCGCCGCTGCGCAGAACGGTGCCGGGTGACTTGAAGCGTCCGAGGCATTTTCCCACGGCCTCAGCATAAGTTACCGGAATATTGCTCTGGTCGCTTTTGACTTCGACTTTTTTCTTTCGGATCATGCTGCTGCTGATTGTTTCGCCGGGACGGGCCAGTCTGGTAAGTTCAGCGGCCTCGACGACCCGGCTTACGCGCACCTGTATCAGCTGACGGAAAGGGCCGCCATCGGTCTGCGCGGTAAGAACGAACAGTCGCATGCCCAGAGTATTCTCAGAGTTGGTATTTATCTCCCAGTTTTGCAGAGCGCCCGGAAGAACAATATTCGCCGGTACCCGTGAAAGATCTACGGCAAGGTCGTCTGCGTCTGCTGATTTACACAGGGCACTGATGCGCCCGGCTATATCGACGCCTTTGAGCATGGCTCCTGCCCTGCGTATGGTAATTCGTTCTGGTATGCTAAGCCCGGTGGCAAGATTGCCCAGTTTGCGCTGTATATCGGTTTTGTCGAGAACCAGCTCGCCAAGAGGGTCGGGAATATGCCCAAGCTGTATTGCGGCCAGGTTATCGCGCAGTTCCTGGCTTGCTTCGCTTTTGATAAGGCAGTCGGCTTTGATCTCGCTGCCGCTGACCAGCACGGTTGATTTGAGCGCGGTGATCTGCTCTTTTGTCGAGGGAATCCTGATGGCAGCGCTGACCTGACTGCAGCATAACAGCGCGATGCCGCAGCCGAACAGGGTTTTTTGGATCAGCTTTGTCATATTATTGTTGTTCAAAACTGGCTACCTTTATCTGCGCAGGTTATTTGCTATCTGAAGCATGGTGTCTGATGTCTGAATGGTTTTGGAGTTGGCTTCGTAAGCGCGCTGAGCGACGATCATGTTGACCATTTCTTCGACGACCTTGACGTTGGCCATTTCGATGAAGCCCTGCGCTATTTCGCCGAGTTCTTCGGTGCCGGGGATGCCTACTACTGCATCGCCTGAACTGCCGCTTGGAATGAAGAGGTTGCGGCCGATGGCCTTGAGGCCGGCCGGGTTGATGAAGTTGGCGGTTTCGATCTGGCCCAGCACTTCGAGATCTACCTGGCCGGGCATTTTGGCGGCGATAATACCTGAAGAAGTAATGTTGAGGCCGATAGCTTCGCGCGGAATGGTGAAACCGGGCAGTACCGTGTAACCATCGGAAGTTACGACAACGCCATCTTCAGACAGTTTCCAGGCTCCATCACGCGTATAGGCGATATCGCCGTTGGGCAACTGTATCTGAAAGAAGCCTTTACCCTCGATGACTACATCGAGGGGTTGCTCGGTCTGCTGGAACTCACCCTGCGAAAACATGCGCTGGGTGGCGACCGGCCTGACACCATGACCGAGCTGAATGCCTACCGGGTAGGTGTTGTCACTCGAGATCGGCGCCCCAGGCTCGGCGATCGTCTGATACATCAGATCCTGAAAGTCGACCCGGCTCTTTTTGAACCCCGTCGTAGTTACGTTGGAAAGGTTGTTGGAAACTACTGCAATGTTGGTCTCCTGACCTTTCATGCCTGTTGATGCAGACCACAATGATCTCAGCATAGGCTTCTATTCCTCCGGTTCTTTCAGATTATGCGTCAGCGGCGGGTTGCGCCGACCGAATTGATAGCCTTGTCGAGAAGGCCATCGTGAGACTGAATGACTTTTGAATTCGCTTCGTAGGCGCGTGATACTTCGATCATGCGCACCATTTCCTCAACCAGACTGAAGTTGGGCTTCTCGATGTAACCCTGCTTGATATTGCCCTCAGCCCGTGCAACTTCGCCGTAGGCGCGCACGAACTTGTTGGCGCCTTCCTTGCGAAAAGCCTTGCGGTCAGCGGCGATGCCCTGAGCAATTCTGAACAGGGGAGCATTGTCGACCAGAACCCGGCCGCTGCGGTCTATGGTGACCGTCTGGCCCTCGCCAACCTGAAT
>CAZMWO010000327.1:0-4531 GCA_964569565.1 uncultured bacterium
CCATTACCAGACCGGCCTTCTGGGGAATGCTCGACCGCCTGCTCAGCGGTAAAACACGCCTGAGCAAATTGCGCGAGTCGATAAAGTCAATACAGCAAAGCACCCGCGACCTGCTCTCGCTCAGGTCACTCGCCTTCTCAGTGCCCTTGAGTGCCCTATCATGGGGCGGCGAAGGCGTGGCGCTCTACCTGATTTTCAAATCGATGGGCCTCGAGCTGCAGAATCTTTTTGCGATATCGCTGTTTGCACATGCTTTTTCATCGATTGCCGGTGCTGTTTCATTTCTGCCCGGAGGTCTACTCGTGGCTGAGGGAAGCATGGGCGCTTTTTTTGTCTATGCTGGCGTGCCTGATGCTGCTGCCGTGTCGGCGACCTTTCTGATAAGGGCGGTTACTCTCTGGTTCGCGGTAATACTTGGCACTGCCGTATTCATGCTCGGATATAATCAAAACGATCTGCAGGCACTGCAGAGAAAAGACGAAAATTCACAAGAAAGTGCAGACGAATCTGCCTGAATCAACCATGGGAAAAGTAGACCTGGGAATTGTAAGAATACTCGACGACTACAAGAATGGCAGAATTACTGCCAATGAAGCAGCAAAGCGGCTGAGCGGGCCCGAAAGCCAGAAACACCTGCCTCCCCCACCAGGTTCTTCATCAGAAGGCGACAATGACATAGAACTGCCTGATGCCGTGCTCGACGTCGATCGTGAGCGCCGAATCGGTTTTCCCGAAGTCATTTATGGCGCCGGAAAAACCCCGCAACAGGTCTGCGAGATCTTTGCACGCCTTTATGCAGCCAATGGCAGGGCACTTGTCACCAGGTGCAGCGAAGAAACCATGAATCTGCTGACCAGAAAATGCCCACAGGCCAACATAAACCGGTCGTGTGGCCTTGCCTGGGCCGTGAGCGAAATCGAGCTCCACCCCGGAGTCAGCGTGGCGATAATCGCCGCCGGAACCTCTGATCTGGCTGTAGCAGAAGAAGCCGCACTGACGCTCGAATTCTGCGGCTACACCGCTGAGCGTATCTACGATGTGGGCGTTGCCGGAATTCACCGCCTGATGAACCGCCTGTCCCGCTTTCGCAACGCAGCAGCAACTATAGTGGTAGCAGGCATGGAAGGCGCGCTTCCCAGTGTTGTCGGCGGCCTGGTCGGCTGCCCGGTCATTGCAGTTCCTACTTCGGTCGGCTATGGTGCCAGCTTCAACGGGCTGGCTGCACTGCTTGGCATGCTGAATTCGTGTTCGGCCGGAGTGACGGTAGTGAACATTGACAACGGCTTTGGCGCTGCCGCCGCAGCTGTAAGAATTATCAAAGGACTCTGAAAAATGGCTAAAATACTATATTGGGACTGTTTCAGCGGCATTGCCGGCAACATGGCGGTCGCTTCACTGCTTGATCTCGGTGCGAGTCGCGAAAAGCTACAGAAGGGACTCGCTTCGATGCCATTTTCTGAAGGCAGAATCGAACTGATAATAGAAGACAGAACCGTCGATGGCATCAGGGGCCTTTACTTCAACACAAGAGATGATCATGAGACACATGGCGGGCACGATCATCAACCCGGGCATGAGAGCCCTGGCGCAGTTCCTGAAAGCGGTTGCCTGAGGCATGAACCGTTGCATGAACATAATCACAGTCATGAACACGGTTCAGAACATCAACATGAGCACATTCATCACGAACATACTCACGATCATGCAACCGGGCATCATCATGCACCGCACCGCGGACTTAAAGAAATTACCGAACTCATCGAACAGGCTGATATGACCGCTGCCGCCAGATCGATCGCCAAAGAGTGCTTCAGGATCCTTGCCGAAGCCGAGGCGACAATTCATGGCAAGACCGTCGATGAAGTGCATTTTCACGAAGTCGGTGCCCGCGACAGCATCGCCGACATAGTCGGCGCGGCGATATGCCTCGATGATCTCGGGGTCGAACAGGTGCACGTATCTCCGGTCCACCTCGGCTCAGGTGTGGTCAGGTGTGCGCACGGCATAATGCCGGTTCCCGCGCCAGCCACGGCTCTGCTGCTCACGAACCTTCCGGTCGTTTTCGACCACCACATCGCATTCGAGCTGACCACGCCAACTGGCGCAGCTTTACTTAAAGGACTCAAAGCAATACCGCTTACAGAAAAGTTCACCTTTGAAAAAGTTGGGCACGGACACGGCAGCAGAAAAATCGGCCAGGCAAATTTTCTGCGCGCCTTTCTCGGCGACAGCGGCCAGGTAAAAAAAAACTCTGATCTGGTAACGATCATTACCAGCAACATCGACAATGCAAGCGGAGAACAGCTGGGCAACGCCATTGCCGAATTCATGCATGCCGGCGCCCTCGACGCATGTCTGATTCCGATCATAATGAAAAAAGGACGCCCGGCACATCAGCTGCAGATCATAGCGGCTCCCGAACATGCCGACCGGTTTGAAACACTGGTTTTCAAACTGTTACCGACTCTCGGCATACGCCTGGAGACTGTGACGAGGGCAATTCTGCCGCGCCAGTCAATACAACTGCAGACATCCTTAGGCACAGTAACCGCAAAAAAAATCCAGCTCCCCGACAGCACGGTAAAAATAAGCCCTGAATACGATGAGTTAGTTCGCCTTGCCCATCAACACCGGACAACCCCCGATGCCATCAGAAAAAAACTGCTGGCCGAGAATGCGATAACCGAGTGACATCCACTTTACCGAATCGAATCTCGGGCATACATTGTCGTTTAATGCACACTGTGCTATCATGCAGCAGAATTATCAACAATGAGGCTTGCCATGGAAGTTACAGGAAAGAGCATCAGCATTATTGGTGCGGCAAAAAGCGGACTCTCGGCGGCGCGCAGTCTTGTCAGAAGCGGCGCAAAAGTATTTGTTTCCGACATACAATCAGAAGAAAAGCTTAAAGCAGGTCTTGAACGCGAGCAGCTTCTCGGTCAGGTTACATACGAATCAGGCGGGCACACTGAAAAAGTTCTGCACGCCGATTTTATCGTACTGAGTCCCGGCGTGCGTACTGATATACCTGTTTTGCTTGAAGCCGCGGCACGCAATATTCCGGTATATTCAGAAATAGAAATTGCTTATCGCATGTCACGCGGCCGCCGTCTGGTAATTACCGGCAGCAATGGCAAGACCACTACTACGACACTGCTGGCAGAATTCTGTCGCAGACAGTTCGAAGAAGTCTTTCTGGGCGGCAACATCGGCATTCCGATTATGGAATTCGCGACCAGAACAACCGACAGATCGCTGCAGGTACTCGAAGTCAGCAGTTTTCAGCTCGAAACCATTTCTGCATTCAAGCCGGACATCGCCGTAATAACCAACTTTTTCGAGAACCATCTTGACCGGTATCCCAGTTACAATGCCTATATAGAAGCCAAAAAGCGCATCGCTCTGAACATGCATGGCAACGAAACTATCGTGTTAAACGCAGACCAGCAGCTTATGCGTGAAATGGCTGCCGAACTCGACTGTCAGAAAGCCTGGTTCGGGTGGCAGGCTGCCGATCTCAAACCTTCAATGACCGTTATTGACGAAGAATTCGTCTACACAGACCGCAATGGCAAACCCCACCGGCTTTTTCCCACCAGCAGTGTGCGTATCATAGGGCGGCATAATCTTGAAAATGTTATGTGCGCTGCTCTGGTCGCAATACTTGCCGGAGTTTCAGCAGACCGCCTCGAGAGTGCAGTTAAAGAGTTTCCCGGGGTTGAACACCGTCTGGAATGGGCAGGAGAGGTCAGCGGCATTACTTTTATCAACGATTCAAAAGGCACCAATTGCGCAGCATCGATCACAGCTCTACAGGCATGTAAGCCACCTTTGATTCTTCTTGCCGGCGGACGCGACAAAGGCACTGACCTGGCCGACTGGGTTGCAGCAGTACGCACACGCAGCCGTGGTGTTGTGCTATTTGGTGAAGCTCGCGACAGATTTCGTTCCGCACTTGAAGGTCTGGTGCCTTTGAAGATGGCAACCACACTCGATCAGGCTCTTCTGGCGGCTTACCAGTGGGCTGAGACCGGCGACACCATCTTACTGTCGCCCGCCTGCAGCAGTTACGATCAGTTTCCGAATTTTGAGGTGCGCGGCGAAAAGTTCAAACAGCTGGTAAAAGAGTTGCAACCCGGATGATAAAAAACCAACACTTCGATCACATACTGCTGTTTGTCGTGGTAGCCTTGATGGGCATCGGCCTTGTCATGGTTTATTCAGCCAGTTCGGTAACCTCGCTGGCGACAATGTCAGACGGTCTGTATTACTTCAAAAGACAATTGATCTGGGTAATCACCGGACTTCTCGCAATGCTCGGCTTCTCTCTGGTACCGTATCAGAAACTGGAAAAGCTTGCGGTGCCACTTCTTGGCTTTTCGGTTTTCCTGTTGATACTGGTATTGATTCCGGGCGTCGCCCGCGACATCGGCGGCGCCCGCCGCTGGTTGCGCTTTGGTGGCGTAGGTTTTCAACCCTCGGAATTTGCCAAAATCTGCTTTGTAATTTATGTAGCTCACTCGATTTC
>CAZMWO010000328.1:0-226 GCA_964569565.1 uncultured bacterium
GGTCTGAGGCTTGGCGGCGGCGGGGCCTTTGAACTGCTGGGCTACCAGAAAAAGTTCGCGGCTGCGGTTGAGTGAGGCCTTGGGGTTGAACGACTTGGCGAAGCCGAAGAGCTTTTTTGTGCGCTGCAGAAGCGCCTGATACTCGGCGCCTTCGAATACCTTGGCGACGAAACTGCCGCCCGGTTTGAGAAGCTTCTCGGCGATGTCGAGCGCGAGATGCACGAGC
>CAZMWO010000328.1:291-4512 GCA_964569565.1 uncultured bacterium
TCTCGGTGTCGGCGTAGTGTACCCCGGTCGTATCTGGTGCCATATCACTCAAAATGACGTCGAGTTTGCCGGCGGCGAGCTCGATGATTTTTGCCTGATTATCGGCATCGCGGATGTCGCCCTGTAGAATGATTACGCCTTCTATGGGTCTGACTTCGAGCAGGTCAATTGCGATTATTTTGGCTTTGCCGCCGGCTTTGCGCATAGCATACTGCGACCAGCTGCCGGGCGCGGCGCCGAGGTCGAGAATCTTGCTGCCGGGCCTGATCAGCTTGTATTTTTCGTCGATTTCCTCGAGTTTGTAGGCGGCGCGCGAGCGGTAATCTTCGGCCCGCGACTTTTTGAGATAGGGGTCGTTCAGACGGTTCTTGAACCAGGCTTTGGCCATGTCAGTCGATTTGGGTTTCGCGCAGTTTAACGTTGAATACGCGTTGTTCCGGACGCTTTTCGATGAGCTTCAGTTCTTCAATGTGTTTGATGAGTGCATCGCGAACCAGAATTGTAGTTTTGTTGCGGTTCGGCAGGTCGCGAAGATGGGCGAAGCCGTCGCCACCAGCGGCCACGTAATCATTAAAGGCGACTTTGTAAATCTTTTCTGCTTCGAGTTCTTTGCCGTCAACCGTTGTCAGCTTCAAAATGCGTTTCATTGGGGGAAGAGAAGGATCGTAGGTGATATGCAGCCCGGAAGGCAGCATAATGCCGTTTGGCGGCCCGACAACCAGTTTCAGCCCTTCTGCGTCTGTGCGGTTCTGTTCCTTTGATGTTTCCCTGTCGGTTTTGTCAATGGTCCTGGCTTCATTAGAATATGATTTCTCGAGCATGGCACGAATCATGAACCCGTTCATTTCTATCACTTCGAGAACATTGTCGAAAGGCTGCACAAGAAAGAGGTCTTCTACAGTTATCGGCCCAACCGAAATCGGTTGCCTGACCCCGCCGAAATTGATGAAGGCAAAGTCGGCGCCGGAAAACCTGCGCATGGCATCTGCGATAATCGAGCCTTCCGGCGAATCGCCGCCGCTCACGCCTCGCGCAAGGTGTACCCTGGTTTCTCCGACTACCCGTTCCATCTCTGTCCGCAGTTCATCGAGATAGGAACTCTCGAGCGCTTTGGTTTCGGGGTGCTCTCCGATCCTGGCCTGGTCAAGCAGAACTGACTCGAGCCGCAGAACCGGTTCGTCTTTGTCGGTCAGGTCAATATGCACTACAGAAGTGGTTTCGCACGAACTTCCCGGATGGGCTACCGCCGTATTATAAGGCGGAACCCAGGTGAATTCTTTGCTCAGGCGGTGTGTGTGCCCGCCAAGTATGAGGTCGATGCCTTCTATTTCTGCGGCTATTTTGAGGTCGCCATCATAGCCGAGATGCGACAGCAGAATTATGAAGTCTACATCTGATTTGCGCAGAAGCTTGACCAGATTGCGTACTATCGGTGTTGGATCACTGAAGATAAGATCTTTGACATTCTTTTCGAAGGTAATCGTTGCGGTTTCGGGAGTATCGACGCCAATTATGCCAATTTTCCGGCCTTTGTGCGTGTAAATTCGATAAGGCTCAGCGAATTCAGGCAGCATTCCGGTAAGTTTTTCGAATACATTGCAGCAGATAACGGGAAACTTTTTGTTTTTGAACTGCTTCACAAGGTTCTGATAAGTGTAATCGAACTCATGATTGCCGAGAGTCACGGCCGCGACATTCATGTGGTTGAGAAAGTCGATCATGACGCCACCTTTGGTGCGATCGACTATCGGCGTACCCTGAAAAAAGTCGCCGCTGTCGAGATACATGATGCGGGCGTTCTTATAAGCCGGGTTTGAACGGTATGATTCAATAAGGTTTCTCAGAACGGCATAGCCGCCGATCATGCGCCTTTCGCCTTCTTTTCCGTTCGGGTCGGGGCGCGCTGCTATGGCGCCATGCGTGTCGCTGGTCTGAAAGATGACAAACTCGGCCGCGCCGGCCGAAACGACCAGCAGAACAAATAAAGCCAGCAGAGCGAGACTGCGCAGGCGACTGATATTACGATTCATGGATTGGCTCCCGGGGTTATCAGAATCAGCTTTCTTCTGACAGTTCGTGTTCTTCGATGACGAGCTCGATCATCTTTTTGTTGACCGAGATAAATGGCGCCTGCACGGTAATGTCGCTGCGCAGATCGGTGATTGCAGCATCGGTGATTGGCAGAAAATCACGACTCATACTTTCGGTGTTCAGTATGTCAGACAACCGGCTGTTCTGAACCAGGTGCAGCATGCCCCTGATCTTGTGCTGTGGTGTGAAAACGGTGACGCTTAGCTGTTCTTTTTTTGCGCTCATTTGCTGGCTCCATTCAAAATTATTTCGGCAAAACGGCCTTCGGCTTCGGCGAGCACGCTGCCTTCCGGCAGAATCACGGAAGCCCTTGCAAAATGCAGATTTTTGCGCTGCCCGACAAGAGTTGCTACAAATTTTAGCGGAACACCGACTGGCGCCGGTCGCAGGAAGCGTACGCGCATATCGGCAGTTACCGCGAGAATTTTCATGTCGGCGCCCATCACTGCGTAGGCCATCGATTCATCGAGCAGTGTGCTGAGCAAGCCGCCGTGTACAATGCCGGCGTAGCCCTGGTAAGACGGGCCCGGCGTCCAGGTGAAGGTGCAGGTATGACCTTCGACCGATTTTTTGACGGGAATATGCAGACCGCTGCTGTTGCGCGGGCCGCAGACAAAGCAGTGGTCGTTATCGATAAGATTGAGGCCAGAAAGGTTGCGCCGCTCGATCAGATTTCGGGTATGGGTGAGCGCGTTGATGACTTCCGGGCGGTTGAGCGCGGCCGTAGTCGAGAGGGTGCCGCGTTCGTAGAGGTGTATGTTAAGGCTTTCAAGGCGGGCCTTGAGAGTTTCATGGCAGGGAATTTCAAAATTAGGGTGCGACGGGTCGCCGGTGAAAACCGGTATGCTGCCGAGGTCGTTCAGGCCGCTCGCGGCCAGTTCGGGAAAACGGTAGAACAACCAGGGCGGAATCGATATGTGGTGCACCGGAAAAGCCTTGCGCAGGGCGACTACAGCCTTTTCGACCGCAGCAAAGGGCAGGGGAGGGCGGTCGCGCATGGCGCAGCCAGGTGTGGGCTGGAACGGCACCAGTCTTATATCTTGCAGCCAGGGGTCGGCAGTGCAGAATCGGCCGATTTCTTCGATGAAGCTCAGGCGCTCTTCTTCGTTTTCACCGATTCCGATGACGAAGCCGACAGAATACGGCACCTGGGCGGCATGGGCTGCCTCGATACAGGCACGACCGGAGCTTGGGTTGCGGCCACGCGAGTTTTCGAGGGCTTCTCCGGTTGACGCAAGGGCGGCAGACACGAGATTGATACGGGCTGAGCAGCCGGCAGCGCTGAATTTTTCCCAGGTGAATGAATCGAGATAACCGACTTCGAGAACCGGCAGAAGGTTGGCTTCAAGCGCAACCTGGCAGGCGGCCAGCAGATAATCGCCATAAGATGCGAAACCGCCTTTGTGCAGCGCTATCTGAATGTGCGGAAAGTCCTGCGGCAGTTCGCCGGAGATTAAGACCACCTCGGTGGCGTTGCGCTTTGCCAGGTCGGCTACGCGCTTTTTGATCTCGTCGAGCGACATCAGGTCGGCATCGTCGCGATAGAAAGAACAATAGCCGCAGCTCTGGTGGCAGGTGCGGGTCAGTTCAATGTATGAGCTCGAAATGTATGAAATTGAGACACAGTTATTCATGTCATACAGAGTAACATATCCGTAAAAAAAATCAATTATCACGAAATCGGCGCTGCATTTTTTTGGAACTTTTGTTATTCTGCGTGGTCTATAGGTACAGGAAACAGGAGGTGAGTGCGGTGAGCACTGCTAAACTGCTGATCATTCTCGCTCTGCTGATGTCTTTTGGGCTGGCGCAGGGCTTTGCCATGTCGATCGAGGCCGAAGTAGACCGCAACGAAGTTGGGTTTGGCGAGACATTGAGTCTTGTCGTCACGCTTACGCAGGAACTCGGGTCGGGGCGCACGCAGACTTTTGGCCTGCCGCGCATAAGTTCGATTCCGGGTTTCGATATAGTTTCGACGCGCAGCGGACAGAGCACGAGCTTTATCAACGGCGTCGGCACTGCCCGCACGCAGGTGGCTTATGAGTTGGTGCCGCAGGAGCCCGGCAAATTCACGATTCCGGCGTTCAGTTTTGCCGACAACAGCGGCAACACTCACTCGACGAAGCCGAT
>CAZMWO010000329.1:0-4500 GCA_964569565.1 uncultured bacterium
GTTCTCGATCGCGAAGAATGCCTTTATCGACTGGACACGCCGGCAGAAGACGCAGCGGCGGTTCATGGAAATGAACTTCTGCAAAGACTTCTGTGACTCTTTCGAAGACAGTTCTAATACGCGCACTCAGGTCAAGGCGATGCTCGAAAAGCTTTCGGCCGAGGAGCAGATCCTGATCGAACTCAGGTTTTTTCAGGATTTACCGTTCAATGATGTTGCCGAGTTGACAGGGTTATCGGTCGGGGCAGTAAAAATGCGGATGATGCGCATACTCGACAAGATAAAGACAGACTGGAAGAGGGAAAACTATGACCAGAATCTGTGAAAAGTTCATCGAAGAAATTACTTCCGGTTCAGGTACGGTTTCTGATGAGCTGACGCAGCATCTTTCTTCATGCAGCGCCTGCCGCGAAGCCTTCGAGTCAGTAAAACAGATCAAGACTGCGCGTAAGCCGATGACAGGCAAAGAAGCCGCGGCAATAGCCGGTATTCTCAAATCTGTGCAGACTGGCGCTGCCGCTTCATCTGTTGCCGGTTCCGGCAACGCAGCCGGTGTTGGTAGCGTGATTCTTAAACCCCTGGTTCTGGCACTCTGCATTCTGTCGGTCATAGGTGTTCTTCTTATTCAGAACAAAGCTCCGGAAACGATTCCGGAGAGCCCGGCAAACGGCATCACCACAGCAATAGAAGCGAAAACAGAAGCTGCCGCTGTAACAGCCATTGACGAAAAAACCGATCTGAAAGATAATGTAGAAGCAAGCAGTGCGTCTGCTGCTGCAACCATGACAGAAAACGTTATAGCCAGCGGTTCTCTGAGTGATGACTCTGCCCAGGTGGATGTCAGTAACGGAGAAGCGCAGACAATATCGGTTTCACCAGACCAGGAAGACATAGACCCGCGTTGACATACTCTTACAACAATAACTCAGAATCGCACTACTCCCGCGTCCGCGTGAACTCGCGGCGCGGTATCGTCTTTTATATTGTACTGGCCGTTGTCAGCATTATGGGAGTGTTCATTCTCTTCTACCACACTTTCAGCAAACAGCTTGCACATTCTTCGTTTTATCATGTCAATCGCGAGAAACTGCGCAATTATACCGAAGTAATTCTTGATTCGGCTTTTAACACAGTTCAGATCAATACCCGCGATCCGAATCACGATCTGACCAGACGCATAGTCACTCAAATGCGCTCTTCATCGCTTAATAATGAAGAATTCCCGCTTACGGCACCGCTGTTTGAAGCTAACAAGTCAGCGCTTCTCGGCGGCGCCACTCTTGATTACAAACTTACCGGGCGAATATTCGACAAGCGCACCGCCAGTCCGACCGGCCAGAAATATTACAGCGGTGAGGGTCTGGCAACTTTTGAGATTATTCTTGAAGCATCTCTTAGAGCAGGTTCAAAAGATCTGGCCCGCTGCGCGAGGCGGCGACAGTTTGATATCAAGACGGTTTGTCTGGTATCGAACTACACAAAGCGGGAAAACGCTTATGCCATGACGTTTCCGCTCGATTTTGCGCTGCTGGTGCGCAATGGTTTGCGCGAATTCAAAGAAGGCTACCGCGGTCAGAGCTTCAACGATGGCCAGAAACTGGTCATGAAGGATCAGGCCTCGATTGCGGCCGGGCGGCGTGGGCTTGTCTATTTTGGTGGGGCAGATCGCAATAACCAGGATAACCGGGTTTATCTGAATATTTCTGATGCCGATGCCCAGAGCGTCGCCATGCTTCCCGGTCTGTCGACCCAGAAGTTCGAAATCAGCCAGGATGAAGTTCTCAAGCTGATTCCAGAGATCGACAAGAATGGTGCGGTTAAGTATCAGGGTCTCAAGGGCTATTTTAACTTTAGCCTGCACCCGGTCGCTGTATCAGGAACTTCCGCCAATGCCAACGAAGATACGGCGCGCCAGGTTTTGTCGGTGGTGCCGGGCAATCGTAAACTTATTCCGATGCCGGCCGGTATCAAATTCGAAGGAAACGGTGACAAAGCATATCTCGACAGCTTTCTGCGCGGCGCGGTTACCCAGCGCTTTCTTTATCTGGTTCATTTTGAGCTCGAAGCAGACGGTGCCCAGATTGGTGATGGCAGCGATTTTTACGATATACCCCCCGAAGGTGTCCAGGATCTCGAAAATTCTTCGAAATTCGTCTGTTTTTCTCCTGATATCACCTTTTACAGAGAGAGTTCGGGGGCTGATCCGCGCGGTCTTGCCCTGGCTCAGCGTCTGGTGCAGGTTGAACAGCGCACGAGCCCGCCAATGCCGCTTACCTCAGATTTTGCCGAAGATTATCTGCTGCATGCCGGCCAGTCCATGCAGAAAGACGAAGTAAACGCAACCTTCGATGATGCTCCGCGCTTTTACGGGCGCGATTCTTCGCCGCTTGGCGATATAAATATGACCGGCTCAGAAGGTTTTCGACCATTCGGGCACTATGCACTTTTTTCTGCCCGCTACCTGCATGCCTGGGAACTTGAGAAACACGGTGTTTACGACAAAGAGAATGGCATACTCAACCTGCGTGGCGTGACCAGCGTCGAAATCGATCATGTCAGTCTCGACCCGCCCCCGGGAAAGAACTTTATCACCGTGCGCGGCAGCGGTGCTCTGCTGGCACCGGCCGGGTTTACCATCAACTGTGGAATCAGGCGCGAAAACCCCAATAGTGATCTCTGCATTCTCTTTACCCGCCGCGGCAACATCAGAATCGTCACCTCCGAACGCATCGAAGCCAGTCTGCTGGCATTCAACGATTCGAACAGCGGCTCGATTTCGCCGTCGCGGGCTTTCGATGTCGTTGGGAACATCGGGGTCGATCAGCTCTACCTCAATCGTTTTCCGACCACACCCAGCCGGATTGAATTCGACCAGCGCTTGCGCACTGATTCTGATGCCAATGAAATTTTTTCGATCAGCATGTCCCCATGGATAAGATACGATGATATCAATTTTGCCAAAGAGTAAATACCGACGCGGTTTTTCGCTGATCGAAGTATTGATCGGCATGGTAATCATGTCGGTGGCGCTGTTCTCATATTTTCTGATCAACCAGGCTTCGAGCGCGCAGAGCATGGATGCCTACTATGAATTTCTCGGGCAGACTCTCGGCAACGAAACCATCGAATTCTGTCAGGGAATGGGGCATGCCTGGGCTCTCAAATACATGGAAAAGCCCGACCTGTTTCCGCTCAATGAATGGCATGGAGTGCTTGATCAGCCAATTTTCTCGAAGACTTCATATTTTCGCGAGTGTGATTCTTTTGAGCGCATGGTTAATATGAACAAGGTTACCGGCGGTGGTGAAGGCATTCTGATCACTGTCGGCATCAGAGTAAAAAGCGGCAACAAGGTGCGGGCCTGGATGAGTCGCACCCAGCTCGAATTTGCCACAGTCGTAATGGAGAAGCCAGCGCGATGAGAAAAGCATTTACCATGGTAGAACTGATGATTGTCTGCGCGATTCTCATGCTGATTCTGATCCCGACTTTTCGCATCATGTCGCATGGCCGCCAGACCGCCAGCAAGGGCATGCAGCGCAATCAGGTGGTCATGTCGGGCCAGCAGATACTCAGCCAGATTAAGATGGATCTCGCCATCTCATGCTTTGTATTCGTCAACGACACCACCCAGGATATCAACAACATATTCACCGAAACCAGCAGCGGTGGCGATACAACACTTTCTTTCTTCACCTTCAACGGCGGTCAGTATGAGAATAAAGTCATACCAACCAGCGACGGGCCGGAAAGTTTTCGCCGCATGAACCGGGTCGAATATCGCCTGAGCAGTCTGCCGGGCTCGCCTTTTAAAATGCTCGAACGCCGATTGATCACGCATCCCAAAATGCCTGCCGCTCCAGATTCCTTCAGGGTGCTCAGCGATCAGGTGAACTTTTTTGAGATCCGGCCTGAAACCATTACATCAGCCGGTTTTTCGCGCAGCTTTTTCAGAATTTCACTACAGTTGTTCGATCAAAAAGAAGACAGCGGCCAGCACGGCGAAAAATTCATCGCCGATTTTATGGATACCGCCAACCCGACTATTCTCAATTCGATCATCAACAACCCGGGCCAGAACCGCAACTGGTACACCGACCCCCACGACCAGAACTGACGGGCAGAAAACGCAGATTACGGAAATTATCACAGTTTTTGAGTCAGTTTGTCGGCTTTGTTATGCGAACGACACAGCGCTGCCCGTCATCCTGCGCGAAGTCGCAGGATCTCATTGAATGAGCATTACCCTTGCTGGCTGGGAATCGACTTTTCGATTACGAGAACGATTACGATTACGATTACGAGAAAGATGAAGGGGGAGACATACTGCTGAACAGGTCTTTGAGGCGGTCGGCCATGCGGTCGCGTAGAAATTTTTCTTTGACCAGATTCAGATTGGCGGCAGCGGTGGTGGCCATCTGAGAGTAATTTGCATGCAGATGTTTAGCCTGCGCGGCCAGTTGTGCTGCGTCGGCCGGGTCGTAATAAAGATTGCCGGCT
>CAZMWO010000330.1:0-4487 GCA_964569565.1 uncultured bacterium
AACCGACAAAGCAAGCACAAAATGCAGTTTTTCGACAAAGTTGCGGAAAAAGTTGTGCCGCCAGAGCAGGATGCTGACTGGCGGCACAACAGTTTTTTATCAATCAGAAATCAGTTTGAACCTGGCGCGGAAACTGGGGCGGGAGCGTCTGTTGGCGGGGGCGGCGCTACCGGTGCAGGGGTGGCGACGGCCGCATCTTTCTTTGGAGCCTTCTCGGCCTTGTCGATTTTTTTATCCTTCTTTTCTTTGCCAGGCTCAGCCACCTGACAGCCGGTCATGCGCCTGATAAAGTTTCTGGCGCCGGCCCGGCAGGATGGCCTGGAGAAAAATCCGATCAGCAGCAGCGCAATGATAGCCAGAATCAGATATAACCGCCATGGCGTCTTTTTCTCGAAATAAGGATCATCAAATGACCTGATCGAACCCGACGGCAGTTCTGCCATGCCCGTCAGGGTCTTTCCAAACTTCATGTTGATATGCGCTCTGGTATTTACTGCCCAGCCGCCGGCATCGAGCATGGCGCCAAGATTGCGCTGACGAAGGCGGAGAGCCGCCAGAATCATCGAAGGCCCTGAGATCAGAAGCAGAATTCCGATTATCGCCAGTGGCATCTGCCACCAGGTCAGACTCATGAAACCGGCAACAACTGAGGCAATCGCCGAGCCGATGGCAGCCATGGCAAGGCCGATTGCGGCAAAAATGCCGGCAAACTTGCCGACATCAAAGGGCGTTGGCGGCGCTTTCGCAGCTGCGGCTGCAGCGGACTCTACTTTGGCTCCGGCATCGGCAACGCCGGCTGTCATCGAGTCGGTTACTGCCTTGTCCTTTGAGCTGGCAAACTTTTCGATCTGATCGTGAACAAACTTGCCGAGGCGGCGATATGGCGACCAGAACGCCTGCCTGATACTGATCGGATGATCGATAATTTTCGTTATTGTAGCATCCCAGTAGTTGCCCTTGCGATCGATAAAAAGACCGTTGCGGCCGGGCATCAGCTGTTCGGAATCGCCATCGGTAAAAGCTGCCGCAATGGTCATCTTCTCACCGGTAGACGGCCTTACGCAATCGCAGTAAACAAGATAGGTGTAACACGAATTGGCCATCGCGCTGTGCTTGCCAACATCGTCAACCTTGACGCAAAGCACGCAGCTCCGGCTGTCCATGAACAGGGTACCCATCTGAAAAATAGCCTGCTTCTTTATGTCATAAAAATCTCTGAACGTAACAAAGTTATTGAGAAGTTGATGAAGATAGCGATAATACCGGACCAGACGCTCAAGATTCTCCATTTCCTTGAACTGAGGTTCAAGGGCAAGATCCTGTTGAATCAGTCCACGCAGCCTGTCTGCCAGGCCTGATGCGGCAATTTCCTGCAATCTGGCCATTCCCAGCTTTTCCACTTCGCTTCCGGATTTTTCAGACTGCCAGGCCTCATAAGGCGCGAACTTCGCTTTTATCGACATCCAGTCCTTTTCGCTCAATCTTTTTACATCACCAGCCAGCTTGAGCACGACCTGGTCGTGAAAAGCCAGTATTTCAGAATTCCAGGCCGGATTCATGCGTTCTGTAAGCGGCAGGCTGTTTTCGGCAGAAACCATCGCCAGCGGAAATTCGCGCAACTCTGGCGCATCCTTGGCCAGATTGCGTTTTAACAACGTCAGATATTCCTTTTCCAGATGCTGGCCATTTGCGGCAAAATTTGCATCAAAAGCCGACAGCTGACAGCGCATGAAATAGTCGTCTATCTTGGCTTTGACGGCGGCAAAACATTGCGCCTGAGCATGAGTAGCATCACCATTGAAAAGAACAGCTCCGGCATTGCCGGCCGCCTTCTTCTGCCATTCAAGATAACTGGCGGCGGCTGTCATAAACTTGTCAAGAAGAGCCTCTGAGACACCCGGCTTACCACTGCGGTCTTCAGCCGTGCCGACACAGGCGCCTATCTCTTTGATAAAATTCTGCATCGCCTCATCGGAGGCTACGTCTTCAGGAACTATGCCGTCACCGTTAAAGGCAGTCGCCGCAAAGATCTTTTTCGTATCAGAAAGATCTTCGATCGTTATTGAAGTGGCATCTTTTTTACCGAGATTGCTGAGAATCTGGCGGGCAAGGCTTAACAGCTTTTCTCCATCTGGATTTGCATTGTTAATCGCCTCCAGTGGAAGTGCCGGCTCACCCTTGAGCATGTCAGCCGGCTTTTTAAGCATACTGCAAACCCACTTAACTCCGGCGATGACTTCTGCAATCTTGATGCGTTTGTCTTTGTCGGTATCAAGAAACTCGAATGTTCGGGCATCGAACTCTACGTTACTGGTAGGACAGCTGAGAACCGCCCACAACTTGGGATCGAGTCTTTCCAGGGCCTGCAGGTCTTCTGCAGTCTCAAGGCTTACCTGATCGATACCTCCGAGGCGGAAAAATTTCCAGCGGTGTGTGACTGTGTTCGACATTACTATTTCCCCTGTATTACGTCATATGCTGAATTTGCCCACTGCTGGGCTATTTTCGTACCCTCTGTTCCGCTATAATGAACGCCGTCACCGCCGGTTTTCGGATAATCGGTGAATGGCCGTGAATCGATAAAAGAGAAACCATAAAGGTTAACTGCCGCCTTGATATTCAAATACAGTCTGGTCTGAGCTTCATCTGACTTGCTGCGGCCATCCGGCGGGCCAATCCAGACAAGCTGTGTGCCGTTCTTCTTGGCCACCTCGCAGATACTCCTGACCTGACTCTGAATAGCTGTATTGGTGCCGCCTATCAGATTCGCACCCAGAGAAACCACCAGAACATCAGGCTTTTTCTCTTTAATCAGTTCGGTCAGGTTCGGCGTGGCACGTGGCGTGCGCCAGTCTGCCGGCTGATCAACTTTTCCCTGCTCATCTTTGGCGAAATATCCACTTTTGCCGACAGTGCCGTTGAACCACCATGATGGCGACGAACCCGAGACCCCGTAAGTGCTTACTGTTGCTCCGCTTTCGCGCATCAGGGCATCGATCGACTTGCCGTAAACGCCGCAGGTGTGTGAGTCTCCGATATGCAATACCCTGCTGTCGCTTTTGATGATAGGAACTCCATCAGGAGCTGCGCGATAAGTCAGCGAACTGCCATACTTTGGCTTGGAACTGGAAGACGACGAGGGAGTGTCTTCGTCAGGTTTGGGCGTAATTGTAGTGCCCGAGCCGGAAGTCGAGGGAACTGCGACTGTAGAATTTGGCGGTGTTGCCGGCTGTGTGCTGCTGCTCTGGGCAGGAGTCGCAGGAGTGGCGGCGGGAGTAGTTGAAACGGCAGGCTTACCGGCGGACGAGCTGCCGCTGGTCGGAGTTTGCGCAACAGTTGTGGCGGGCTTTGCCGCAGAAGGAGGTGCCATTCTGAGTTTCCATCCTATGTGTATCAGGTCGGGGTTCTTAAGAAGCGATGGATAGCGGTCCTGGTTCCATTTAACCAGCTCAGGCCAGCGCGATGCGCTGCCAAGATGCTTCTTTGCCAGAGCGCTCAGGCAGTCTCCCTTCACAACGGTGACCTCGGCAACAGAACTGGTAGCGCCATCGCCGGACATGGCCAGCAAAGAATCCAGTTCGCCGGAAACAGCCTGCAGTTCCTTTGTAATCTGGCGAATCTCGGTTTTGTCAAGCTGCCGCGCGTCACTGGTGCTTTGAGCCGAAACCGTCACCGGAAACGCTGCCAGCAGAGATATCACCAGCAGCCGTCTGATCGAACCGCTATTTGAATTCATCATACATGCCCCCCTCGCCTAAATGACTGTAAACTATAATTATAATCGACAGACGGCCTTATCACAATAGTTTTAAGACCGGCCGGCCAAGCGCCTTAAATTGAGAATATGCATAGATATCCATATAATACCCGGCTAAAAGCAAAAAGTTTTACTTTTGCCAGCGTTTGAGGTTGAGCCAGCCGCGAAGCATTTCATCAAAGGCCGCCACCAGACCGAGCCCCACTATACCTAGGCCGAGTGGAAAACTGGCAAACCAGGCAATCGGGAGGCATACCGGCAACATGATGATAAAAGCCGTGCGCGCCACATAGCCGGCCTCGCCGCGTGCCTTGAGCGCCGGTGCGATTGTAGTGTTGCAGCTTCTGCCGATCTCGAGCAGAATAAAACAGCCCAGCAGCAGGGTAGAAGCCGTTGTCACCGTCGGGTCTGCAGTGAACAAAGTCAGCAGACGACTGGCATTGAGGTAAATCAGAAGCGAGAAAAGCGGAGCGAGCACGACGGTGAGGCGGCAGCTGCGCAGAACTTCCCGGCGGGCCTCTGATTCCTGCCCGGCACCAAGCAGGTAACTGACCCTGATCTGGGCCCCCCACCCCAGCGCGATGCCGAGCAGAGACGGAACAGAGGCGAGCGTTCCGGCATAAGCGCGAGCTGCGAGGGCCACTTCCCCGATTTCTGCGTAAAAACGACTGATCACAACCTGAGCGAGATTGTACGATACCGGCTCGAGCACGACAGCGGCGGCCAGCAC
>CAZMWO010000331.1:0-4480 GCA_964569565.1 uncultured bacterium
CCAAGATCAACTTCGCTTTCAACTGGCTTGCTGCAGGATGTTCCGGGTTCAAGCAGATCGTAAAAACAGTCGTCCTGAACCAGAATGTCACAATGTTTGATCGACATGTCGGGCTGCAGGGCTCTGGCGTTGGCGAACAGTTTGAACATTATGCAATCCTCTCAGAAACGCCCGAATTGAGGAGTTTCAGTTTTTATCTCTTTCAGAAACAGTTCCCAGCTCTTGTCTGCAAAAGCCATGCTGATAAAGTGCTGCCCGATTTCTTCAAGATACTGCAGAAATGTGATTCGTTGCAGATCAGGCTTTAAGGTTCTGACTCTGCTGAAGCTCCGGTAGAATTCTTCGGTATCTTTCATGTTTAGAGCTGCCGCGGTATGGCCGAACAGTGCCTCGAGGTCAAAGTTACGATCTTTCTCTATTGGCAGGATCTGAGAGCCGAGAAGGGTTCCGACCATTTCGCCTCTGAACTCGAGCGGCACGGCAAAGATCAGAAATCCGGCATAGCAGATGTTGACAAAGGGCACTTTGCGCCTGAGCAGCCGGTCTTCGATGTTCCGGTAAGTTTTTCGACATCTCGCACAACCGCGCTCGGTTCCACGGATGATGCTGCATGGTCCATAGAAATAATCAGTTTTACAGACGACTTCTCCGGATGTTGAGCGCAACGAAAGGGCGACTCCAAGAAACTGCTCAAGCTTTTTTAAAACTTCGGGAATGTGCCCCGAGGCGAAAGAAACTGTGCTGTTAACATTTTTTAATCTTCTACCCGGCATTCTTGTCGTTATCCTTTCACCCCATACCCTGGTGTGCAGGTGTCAATTTTTGTTCTGGTTGCTGGATTCCCGGCCGGCAGACCTCTGCCAGAGTATCATGCCCAGGAGCAGCGAATAGAACTTGGTGTTGTTGTCATCGGCACGGGAGGTCAAAACTACCGGGCAGCTTGCCCCATATACAAGCCCACCCATCGGAGCCTTGACATAATATTGCAGAGCTTTGTAAAAAGCATTGCCGGTATCGATGCGAGGCACCACGAAGATGTCGGCATCGCCCTGAATTTTTCCTTTGTATTTCTTTATCTGCACCGATTCCTGGCTTACGGCGAGATCAAAAGAAATCGGGCCTTCTACGATCATGTTTTTTCGCTCTGTCAGAGCTTTTGCAACCTTTTCTGCGAGTACCGTCGATGGCACTTTTTCTGAGACTTTTTCGTTGGCGGCGAGAATCGCAACTCTGGGCGGCTGATCAACAAACATCGAGTAGGCTTCGACGGCGTTGTCGATTTCTTTCACCATGGTGTCTTCGTCTGGCGCAATGCACATGGCTGCGTCGGTGAGAATTCTCAGGCCGGGTTTGCCGGGGAATTCAAAGAAGGTGAGATGCGAGAGAATCGGATTTTTCCGCAGACCCTCATTAGAGTTCAAAACCGCTTTGAGCAGGGCAGAAGTGGCTACCATACCCTTCATGAGAATATCGCAGCGCCCTTCGCGCACTTCTCTGACCGCCATGGCACAGGCTTTCTTCTCATCTTTTTCGTCGATTATCTTAACCTGGTCGTGATGGGCGATATCGCCATACATTGCCTTGATCTGTTCCGGGTCGCCGATGAGTGTGGCCTTGAGAATTCCGGTTTTTACGGCATGGCAGATAGCATAGGCGCAGGCGTCGTCATTTGCCAGAGGCACGGCCACCCGGCATTTCTTATCTGAATTCAGTGTGCTTACCAGGTCGCTGAAAAAATTCTCGCTCATGATATGCTTCTCCAATCTTTTCTGTTAACTTATGCCGGATATTCGCGGGGTTCGGCTTCGCTGCGCAGAACTCGAAGAGCTCCCAATGCCAGGGCTGCCAGTTCGTCTTCGCCTGGTACAACGTGAACCGGGGCGAAACATTTGACGTAACTGCTGACGTTCTCTACCAGCGGTGGGCATTTGGCACCGCCTCCAGTAAGAATGATCCGGCAGACATCGCCACGCAAAACAGCCACGTATGAGCCGATTTCTTTGGCAATCTGGTAACACATGGCTTCGAATACTTCTTTGCAGGCTTTGTCACCATCTTTTATGCGATTTTCAACATCCATCAGGCTGCTGGTGCCAAGGTGATTGACCAGGCCACCTCGTCCGACGAGCAGTTTCTTGATCTCGGACTCGCTATATTTACCAGAGAAACAGAGCTTGACCAGCTGTGTGGTTGGCAGCGAACCGGAGCGTTCGGGGGTAAAGGGGCCGGCTTCCAGACCGTTGCTGACGTCGATGCAGCGCCCGCGCTCGATTGCCGAAACCGTAATGCCGCCACCAATGTGTGCAACGACAAAGTTGTCTTTTTTGAGGTCGAAACCTTCGTTCTGACAGGTCTGGCGAACGACGGCCATGACGTTCAGAGCATGCCAGATCGGTACCCGTGGAATCTCCTTGAGGCCTGAATATCTGGCCAAGGGATGGTATTCGTCTACGACTACAGGGTCAACTATGAACGAGGGTATGCTGAAATCCTTGGTGAAGGTGTGGGCAAGAACGGCACCGAGGTTACTGGCGTGTTCGCCATAACGACTGCTTTTAAGGTCGTCGAGTATCGACGGAGTGACGCGGTATGTGCCACTGGGTATTGGCTTCAACAGCCCACCTCGACCAACCACCGCCGACAGAGTATGCGGCTTGATGTCGTGTTCCCGCAAAAACTCATCCATCACCTGGCGGCGAAACTCTACCTGATCCATTATGTTGGGATGCTTTGCGATTTCTTCAGCCGGATGGTTGATTTTTTTCTCAGCCACCATCTTCTCGTTTTCAAAGAGACCAAGTTTGCTCGAAGTGGATCCGGGGTTCACTACAAGAATCTTGAAAACTTCACTCATCTGTCGATTCCTTTCGGCGGTGTACATTTATTTATGCAAGAATCTTAGCATTGAGCCATGCTGCTGTCAACGATAGCGGCAAAAACTCACAAGCTGCCATTTATAAGGTGAATTCGGCACTGAAGAACGGATTCTCGGCTTTTTCTTCGGCAATAGTGGTTTCCGGGCCGTGACCTGGGAAAACATAACGGTCAGACAGCGAAAAGAGTCGGTTCTTTATGCCTTCGATCAGCTCTTTGCCATCGCCGCCGGGAAAATCAGAGCGTCCGATCGAGCCGGCAAAAAGTGTGTCGCCTGAAAATACCATGCCCGGAAAAATCAGCGCCAGGCCGCCTGGTGTGTGACCGGGAATGGCCGCGAGTTTGCCGCCGGGGCCAAAGCTGTCGTTGTCAGCAAGAATGATCTCTGCCGGGGCCAGTGAAATCGGCTCGCCCAGCCAGTTGGAAAGATTAAGTTCCGGGTCGCGGAGCATCGGCGCATCGACGCGCGATACAGCAACCTTGCAGCCCTTTATCTGGTGTCTGAAAAAGTCTACTCCGGCGATATGGTCGGCGTGGCCGTGGGTCAGAAAGATTGTTACGTCGCTGAAGTCAAGCTCTTTAACCCGATTCAGAAGAGTTGCCGAATCTTCTGCCGGGTCAATCAGCAAAGCCTGTCGACTGCCTGATTCATAGAGCAGATAGGTGTTGACCTGCAGTGCTCCGAGAATGAAGCGTTCGCATATCAGATTGTCGCGCTTGAACGATATCATGCGTGGGTTCCGCCTTTACTCAGAGTATTCGGGCTTGACGACCCCGATGTAAGGAAGATTGCGCAGGTAACCTTTAAAATCGAGGCCGTAGCCGACGACAAATTCATCTTCCAGCTTGAATCCGCAATAGTCGATGTGAATGCACTGCTGCTGGTTTGACGGCTTGTTACACAGGACACAGATTTTTATGCTGGCAGGTTTGCGGTCGCCGAGAATTTTCATGAGATACGACATGGTCAGGCCTGAATCAATGATGTCTTCTACGATAAGCACGTGCTTGTCTTCTATGCTCTCGGTCAGGTCTTTTTCGATTCTGACAATACCCGAGCTTCTGGTTGAATGCCCGTAACTGCTGACCGCCATGAAGTCGAGCTTCTGCGGCAGAGTTATGCTGCGGCAGAGGTCAGATGTAAAAAGAAAGGCGCCTTTGAGAATACATACGACGACAAGCTCTTTTCCATTATAGTCGGCGCTTATCTGCCGGCCAAGCTCGGAGATGCGCTGCTGAATTGCTTCTGGATCGATGAGGACTCTGGCGATATGTTGGTCGAGTGCAAGTTTTTCAGACATTTTCTTTTGCCCATTCTATGGTTTTTTTGAGCCCCTCTTCAAGTGATACCATGGGCTCCCAGTGGATTAACGATCTGGCACGCGAAATGTCGGGCTGCCGGCGCTTCGGGTCGTCCTGTGGCAGTGGCCCGAAGCTCAGGGCACCACTGGCTCCGGTCAGGTATTTTATTCTTTCAGCGAATTCGCGAATGGTTATCTCAGCCGGATTGCCCAGGTTAATCGGATTCTGGTCACCTTCTTCCATAACCTTGATCATGCCCTGCACCAGGTCGCTGACATAGCAGAAACTGCGGGTCTGTGAGCCA
>CAZMWO010000332.1:0-4478 GCA_964569565.1 uncultured bacterium
GTCCGACCGCAGGCGTTATCGACAAGGTCATGGAAAACAAGATTCTGGTGTTTTTCGATCACGAAGCCTGCGCTGGCGCCAATCATGCGGTCAAACAGGCGGTTGAAACAATTTTCGCACTCCGACGCAAGCTGACGGCCAGCAGCCACAAAAGCTATTATGGCCTTGCTACCGGTCAGGTCGTTGCCGGTATTCTCGGTGCCCGCAACCTGCGCCTCGACTACACAGTGATCGGCGACGCCGTCAATCTGGCTGCCCGTCTCAACGCGCTGGCTGCCGACGACTCTGGCTCGCAGATCATCGCCGACGAGAAAACCCGCTCGCTGCTTCCCGACTCGACAGCAGCAGAAAACCTCGGTGCCATTAACATCAAAGGCAAGACCTCGCCAGTAGAGACATACAGACTAATTGCCAGAGGGTGACTGTCTCTGCAGTATTTATCTTTCTGACGTTGCCGACAATGACTTTTTCTGCGATGGCAGATTCAGCGGAGGAGGACTTACCTGGTCACAGATGAAAGACGAAAAAGTTATGATGTAGGCGACACAGATGGCAAAGAAATCAACCCAATGCAGGCTGGTAAAGATCTTGAGAAAAAAATACAGAAGCGCGACTATACCAAAATTGATAACTGCGCCGGCGAAGGGCGTGTCGCGATCGGTCAGGTTTCGATGGTCAAGATGCCCGGAACTCAGCAGCAAAAGTAGAGCGACACCCTGAATCATGTTCCAGACACCAAAAAGCTGCAAAAGCGAATGTGGACCGTAGAGATAAAGATAATAGCCGCCCATGATGCCGCTGAACGTGCTGCATATCCCTGAAAGAACCGCGAGCGTCTTCTTTACGACCGGGGTTTTGGGTACATCGCTAAATACATGGTAAATTGCGATAAATGAGAAATACAGATAGACGGCGCTGACAATCAACATCACTTGCGTTTCTAGCCGCCAGAACTCAATAATACCCGGGTAATGACGCAGATCGAACCAGTAAAGCAGGCCGCACAAAAATGCCATCAATCCGGCCGCCAGTTCATCGAAAACCGGCGCGAACATCCAGATCAGAAAGCGGGAAAGAGGGTCTTTGGCAGTAACATAGTCGCTATCACCCTGATTACCGATCTCATGTTTTCTGCGGCTGAGTTTAATCGATCCGGGTGTCGCGCCAGACACCAGCGACTGGCGGTAAATTTCCCGCTGCGATTCCTCTGACGACTCTTCTTCAACCTTAATCCGAACCGAGTCATCTTCCTGGTTCAGATCTTCATCTGGCCACACGACCTCAGAAGTCGATCAGACGTTCCTGAACCTTCTTCTGTGCGGCGGCCAGCGCTTCTTTGGCAGTCTTCTGACCGGAAAGCACAGCTTCGACTTCAGGATTAATGAGATCTTCGAGCAGACTGTAGTCTTTAACCACGGGGTTGGGACCGGCGTGCTTCATCTGTTCCATGAACATCATCAGGTGCGGATCTTCGAAGCTGACCAGGTCATAGGCGCCAAGGTTGATCGGCAGCTGGTTAAGGGCGGTACACCAGTCTTTCTGGTTTTCGGCGCTGGTAAAAAACGCGAGAAAATCATAACACTCAGCCGCGTATTTCTTGCCTTTAAAGATCACGACATCTGTGCCGCCGACATTGGTCGAGGTGCCCTTCGTGCCGCCGGGAATCAGGCCGACGCCATAGTCCATTTTAGTGTTGGCAAACTTGGCGAGGTTCCAGGGGCCCATGAAAATCATCGCGTATTTGCCGTTAACAAAGCCCTGTTCGGGGGAAATTGCACCCGGCCGCCACGCGCCTGCTTCGATTTTGTGCTCGTTGACCAGCGAGGCCATCATTTCGAGCGCCTGTACGGATGCTTCAGAATCGATGACGCACTTTTTACCGTCTTCAGAAATGATGCGGGCGCCGTAACTGTTGAAAAACGGCAGGTTCCACCACAGGGTGTTGGTCATGGCAAAGGCATACTGGTCTTTTGATTTGTCGGTGAGTTTTTTGCCGACTTCGATAAATTCTTCCCAGGTTTTCGGCAATACCGGCGCCGAAGTTTCTTCGGCCAGCAGACCGGCATCGCGAAACATCTGACGGTTGTAGAACATCGCGACACAGGTGCTCTGATCGGGGATACCGTAGTACTTGCCGTCGATGTATGCTGTTTCGAGCGGAGCTGCGAGATACTGGTCACGAATCTTTTCAAAACCAAGGGTATCGAGATCGATAACCGAGTTTTTGCGCGCCAGTTCGCAGACGAATGACCAGTCGACGCGGGCCATATCAGGGCCCTGCCCGACAGTCAGCGCAGTGCGCAGCTTGGCCTTGTGACCATCGAATGGTATGCGCACCGGGCGAATGGTAAACTTCTGGTTGGCGACTTCCCATTTTTTGATGATATCGCGCAGAACCTGCTCTTCCTGGTCGTTATAGGTGTGCCAGAAGGTCAGAATGGTGCGGCCATCGGGACTGGTCGCGATCGAGTCGTCCCAGCACACGAAAACCAGCGCGATATAGGCGATAACCGCAAGAATCATTATTTTCTTTTCGCTCATGGGTTTTCTCCTATTCCTTTACCGCGCCCTGGGTCATGCCGGCGATGAAGTAGCGCTGTGCAAAGAGAAACAGCACGGCAATCGGCACGATCGAGAAACAGGATGCCGACATGATCAGGCCAAGCTCAGAGGTATACTGGCCTCTGAAAAGTGCGAGACCGACCGGCAGGGTTATGCTCAGCGGGTTTTCGAAGTTGGTGACGATCAGCTGCCACAGAAAGTTAGACCAGTGGGACAGGAAAGTCAGCAGGAAAAGAGTCAGAATGATAGGCAGCGCCAGCGGCACGATAACCACGGTAAATACCTGCCACTCAGAGGCGCCGTCGATCTGCGCGGCTTCGAGCAGCGAATCGGGAATGGTATCCATAAACTGTTTGAGCATGAATATGCCGAACACCGATGCCAGATGCGGCAGAAACATCGCCCACTTGGTTCCGAACAGGCCCATTTTGCAGACCATGAAAAACTGCGGCACCATGAACATCATGCCGGGTATCATCATGGTAGCGAGCAGCAGCATGAATATCTGCTGCTTGTAAGGCAACTGCTTCTTCGAAAACACGTAAGCGCCCATGGCGGCAAAGAAGGTCACGAGAAAGGCTGCTGTAGTAGCCACCAGCAGGCTGTTGAGAAAGTAGGTGCCGAAATTTTTCTTCTGCTCGATCGCATCGACCGCAGCCATGCTCTTTGAAGCGGCATCGACCTTGAGCACACGCCGGAAGTTGTCGAGCGTCGGCTCTGACGGCACTATGTCGAAGGGGTTGGTCTTGCTGATTACCAGTTCCTGGCCAGACGGTTTGAAAGCTGTGCAGAGCATCCAGAAAAAGGGGAAAAGCACGACGACGACTCCGACAATCAGAGCCAGATAGAGAGCCATGCGCCTGATGAAGTCCATGCGATGCACATGCGCGGTTGCCAGAAATTTTCTGACCACGAATATGGTGAGAACTATCGTCAGCACTACGGCAAGACCGTTGTATACGACAGTCATACTCTGCATCAGCTGACCGGCTTCGGCAACAGCCTTTTCGCTCTCGGGGGTGACGAAAGCCGAAAAGACCATTACTGCGAATTTGAACAGCTGATTCGAGATTACGTATGCCATAGAAATCATTATGCCGACCAGAACGACAAAGAAAGCAACGCGCTGGGCCTTGACCGTCTGCCTGTCGTGATGTTCGAGAGTGTTGGCGTATTCGCTGCTCATTTTCTGGCCTCCTTGCCCTCTTCGCGGTTGAAAAAGCGCTGCTGCAACCAGGTGATGCCAAGCGTTATGATCAGCAACATATAGGAGATGGCGGCGGCGTAGCCGTAATTGCCGGCGTCGAACTGTTTAAAGAGGTAGTAACCGGCAACCGATGTCGAACCGACGGTTTCGCCACCGATAACGACCTGAGGGCCACCCGAGGTCATGGCGTAGATTTCGGTAAAAGCGTTAAGCGAGCCGATGACGCCGGTAATGACCATAAAGGTGATGATCGGCTTGAGCAGCGGCACCGTGATGTGCCTGAATTTCTGCCATTCGGTTGCGCCATCGATGTCGGCGGCTTCATAGACCGCTTCGGGAATATTCTGCAAAGCCGCGAGAAACAGCACCATACCGAAACCGGCGCCTTTAAGCGTCATGGCGATAACGACAGCCAGCAGGGCGGTCATCGGGCTGCCAAGCAGGCCGGTCGTGTTGAAAAAATTGTCTTCGCTGAACAGCCAGGTGGTAATCTGCGCCAGCGCGCCAAACTTCGGCGCATAAATAAGAGTCCAGATAACGCCAACTACCAGCATGTCGAGAACGTTTGGCAAAAAGAAAGCGCTTCTGAAAAAGCTTTTGCCGAAAAGTTTGTTGTCGAGCAGCAAGGCCAGAGCCAGTGAGGCGCAGATGCCGAGCGGAATGCTCATCAGGCCATACAGTGCGGTGACGCCGAGCGACCACCAGAACT
>CAZMWO010000333.1:0-3097 GCA_964569565.1 uncultured bacterium
CTATAACTGGCCCGGCTCCGAGGCATCCGCCCGCTCTACATTCGTGCATGAATTTGCTCATTCGTTCGACCGCACCATCAAGGAATTCATCAAACCATACGGCAAAGATGGCTCGCACTTTGCCAATGAACTGACGAAACCGCGCACCGCTTTCGTCGAAGGCTGGGCCCAGTTCAACGAAATGCTCGATTCAGCCGACAAAGTGCGTCAGATGAACAATACAGTTGACCTGATCAAGATCGAAGACAAAAAGAAAGCCGGCGATTATACCAACGTCGAGCCAGATACTCTTACCGGTAAGCAGTTGCTTTCAGTCGAGGGTGTCAACGCTATCATCATGCACCGCATCGCTACCGAAGTTCCGGGTGGTAAAGACAAGGTTTTCAAAGCCTTTACCTCAACCAGCTGGAAGATTTTCCGTGATCTGAGCACCATTACCAAACAGTTGTGCCGACAGAATCCCGATGACCTGGCTGCTATCGCCAGAATTATTGACGAACGTACTCTTGGCAAGCTGTCTGACAAGGAATTCATGGAATACATCGGCAGTTCTGCCGCAGCCAAAGAGTTTCTCAAGAATCGCAGACAGGCAGTAGAAGAGGCTGTCGAGGCATCTGCCGGCACTGTCGAAGCAAGCGGCAAACCTCTCGAAATTGAAGTTAAGACAGACGGCGCCAGTCCTTTTGGAGTAAAGTAGCCAGCAATCAGTCTATACGCAAAAAGAGAGGGGCCTTCCGGCTCCTCTCTTTTTGCAGGTTAAGCAGTTTGTCGGCGATTGTTAACGGTTTATGGTAATCTGTATTCAGATGAACGGCTACACAAGGTTACTACTGCTTCTGATTCTGTTATTTATTCTGTTCGAGCAGCACGCTGCGCGGGCAGAAGATGTCTATGCCCTTTTCAACTACCCTGAAAAATCAGACGTGCATCTGGTTCATTCCAGGTATGGCCCGTCCAGCCCTTATGGCCTGATCTTTTCTGCTACCCCGGCCGCTGGCTTTTTTATCGATGAACAGGGGCGATTCAGGTTGCTTCATACAGGCCGATCCAATTCCTTTGCGCCGGCAAAACGAAGCTTATACCGTCAGGTCTTTGACGGCCTGCCGGTGCTTGCCGACTCTGGTGCCGAAGGATACAGCCAGCATCAGGATCAACGCGATACTCTCATAGCCGGGCAGTCCGGCCGTCCGGTTTTTCGCAGTCGCGGAGCTCCATTCAGCCCCGGCCCTGGATTTATGGTCAGTCATGCGGTGGCTCTGCCCACCCTGGTAAACGGCGAAGCAGAAATTCTGCCCGACAGGAACTGGTATGAGATTCCCAATTCCAGCTGGTATCAGAGCTGGTCTGCTGCGGATAACACCGGGCACCGGTCATATAGAATTTTTTATGACTGCTGGGAACAACGTGATGTTTCAATAAATCATTCGATCTGGAGCGGTATTCCTGTCGCAAAAGTCGATGAGGTCATTATCGGTGTCGCCCGGGATCATCGACTGCGGCGCGCCTCAGTTGATGGTGCTATGCAGATGACCGACGGTTCACAGAAGCCTGATGTTGTTTTGAATCTTTCGGCCCGGACGGCATTTGTGCAAAATGCCTTTTACAGCTGGTATGCAGACGCACCCGGAATCATTTCCGCGGGCGACAACAAGCTTGATTTCGTTGCAGTTATTGAATCAAGGCATCCTGAAAGACGTTTTCCCACTTGGTTAAACGATAACCGCATGGTTGTTGTGGGCACCGATGTTCTGCACGCCTGGCTGCGCGCCAGCGGTCTGCCAACAGCCGGGAGTGAATGCATCATGTGCGCGGGCGTGCCCGTCGGTGACGGTAGACACAGTGTTTTCGTGTATTCTGCCCCGGATAATTCGCTGTATCGCTTTTATCTGAATGCTGAAAATGTCGTAGATTTTAAACAGACCGGCAAAATTACGCCGGCTTTTGTGCCGGTTGCTATTGCAGGCGATAACGAGGGCAATCTTCTGCTTGGCGGCTTTTCGAACACGCCTCAGGCGATGAATGAAACAGAAAATCTGCTGATGGCTGTAGAGGCCATAGACCTTTTGCCCTTGTCACCCACTGAAAAAACTACCCGGGGCACTATACTGCTGGCTCAACAGTTTTATTTCAACCTTTACCGACTGACTTCCGACAGTAACGAAACCTTGTGGCTCGGTCGCATAAATGTCGGCCGCCACCTCTATCAGTGCAAATTTTCGATTGCCGAGGGACCACAGGCAATCACCAGTGATGTTCGTGAGTTGTTAAGACTTGCTGAACAGAATGGCAACCACCTGAGTCTTCCGGTCAGGATCGATGAATCAGAGCGTCCGGGTCAGTTTATAATGCCGGCGCAGGTCTTTATTGCTTTATCGCACTGACCGGCTCACGACAATTCTTTGATGAGATTTTCCAGTTCCGGGTCATCAAACTGCTCGTCGGCGCTTTCTTTGATCAGGTAGACCAGTTTCTTCATCTCGAGATCGCTCATCTGGCCTTTGCCCTTGTGTGAAATCTTTTCGGCCTCTTCCTGCAAAAGCTTCTTGATGAACTTTTCCCTGGTCGTGCGGTCAGCGACAACCTGGTAAATCTTTTCAGCAAGCACCTCGGGCGATACCATGCGATATGTACCGTCCTTAACCTGACGCGCAATCTCTTCAAGACGCTGCATGTGCATCAACTGCTGCTGTTGCAGAATTTTGAGATTGTTTTCGGCCGGTGTTCTGTGTGCAGAAGCTCCGTCGACCTTTTCCCCGCCGCCGGTCTTGTCTTTCAAGGCTTCATCGAAGCCGGTTTTTTTATCGACAGACTCTTTGGCCTTGGGTTTTGTTGTTATTATTACTCTTTTCCCAGGTCCATGAATGGAATCAACCATGATTAGCTCCCTTGTAACTTCCTTGTTAAAAAGGCATATTTTTCCCTTATCCCAATTTAATTATCGTCAACTTTGCTCAAAAAGTTTATAGCTGTGCAGAAAAAAAGTTTCTCAGACATGGCCGGCAATCTGCCGATACTCCTTGTAGATAATGAATTTCTGGAGGCATGCCGTGTTGTATTTCAAAAGGTTGTCTGTCGCATCTCTTTGTGCATTGGCAAT
>CAZMWO010000333.1:3197-4468 GCA_964569565.1 uncultured bacterium
CTCGAGTGGATTCTCAAAGTACAGCCCGGCCATGCGCGTGCCCGCGAAATACTGGATTCGATAAATGGTCTGGCGCCAGCCCAGGCGGCCCCGGCACTGCCCGAAACCATGCCGGCCGACAGCGCCCCTTTGCCGCTGCAGAATGCTGCCGCCCCGGCCCGAAAGCAGGAAATCAAGCTCAGCCCCTATGTCGCCGTGTCTGGCGAAAAACCTCGTCAGCAGCCGAAAAAGGCTGCCGGCAAAGCGGTCGGGCCAGCTTCGCAAGCGGCAGCAAACATGCCGGCTGCCATCAAGGTTTCAGATTTTTCCTTCGAAAAATTTCTTGCCGACACCAACAATTCATTTGCTGTTAATCTTGAACTGGTCAGGTTCAATCTTGAGAACGGTGATCTCAATGCCACCGCCGTCAGTCTCGAAAGAGCCGCCCAGCTTGCCCGCAATACCAGTGACAGCAGGCGTTTTCTTGAACTTCAGATACTCTCGAGCATGTTCTACATATATAGCCGTGACTTCAACAGTTTCGGTAAACATCTGGTCAAGCTCAAATCGGCACTGGGCGAAAAATCATATCTGTCGTTTCTCAACATTTATAACGAAGGCGCCGCTCTGTCAGATCCGGTCGATCAGGCACGCCTCGCGGCTGGTATCGCCATGGGAGCCGGCCATCACGCCATCGCTGCCCGTCTGCTGCTTGAGGTTTTCGTGAAAAAACCTGAGGATCTTCTTACGGCACACCTGCTGGCTGATGCACAGCTGCAGTGTCTCGATTACAAAAACGCCGAAAATACCATGGTGCACATCGCCCGCAACAATACCAACAATGCTGAAGCGCATTTCAACCTGGCACGGTTCTATCTGACCGCGTTTTATCAGCCCGAACTGGCAAGGCGCTATGCCGCTCATGCCGCTTCGCTCAAACCCGGCGATGCCCGCATCGAAATAATTCTCGGCCTCGCCGATTATGCTGAGGGAAAAATCGACGCCGGCATTGCGCGCATTCGTAAGCTGCTGCCGGTCGTCGAAGACGCAGGCATGAAGCAGATCTGCCAGCAGATTATCGATGATGGCAGACATGTCGATGCTGCCGGTCGCCCTGCCGACTTCATCAGTATTCTTGCTCTGCCCGGAGCGCCGCATGCGCCGGTAGAAAGTTTTCGTCTCATCGGTGAAGAAGCTCTCAGAAACGGGTCTTACCTGACTGCCATGAAACATTTCGCAACCGCGCGAGATTACGCCGAAATCGGCAGAACCTATCTCGGCCTCGCATCTGC
>CAZMWO010000334.1:0-4449 GCA_964569565.1 uncultured bacterium
CGAAGTCTATCACGCCGAGAAAGAGCGCCGCGAGGCGCGAACTGCCCTGGAAGCCGCTGAAAAAAAGGCTGCTGCCGGCAGACCGAAGTAGGATTTTATGGCATCTTTACGCGATATACGACAAAAAATCGGCGGGGTATCGACAACACAGCAGATCACCAGCGCCATGAAAATGATGTCGACAGCTCGTCTTGGCCGGGCCATCGAAGCGATAAACCTGACACACGCCTATATAACCAAGTTCGAGCACATGGTTCAAGATCTCAAAAGTGAATTGCCTGATTTTAAGCACCCATGCATGGTCGCTCGACCCGTCAAGACGACATGTATAGTTGTCATCGGCGGCGAACGCGGCCTCTGTGGCGGTTTCAACCATGACCTCAACCGTTTTGCCAAAAGCGTAATCGAAGAGAACACAGCACCAGACAAAAAAATAGTTGCGATCGGGCGCAAAGCAATTCGCTTCTTCGAGCAGAAAGGCATCGTCATGCATGCGACATTTCCCGATCTGACGGTAAAAACGCTTGACAGCGAGCTTTTCAATGCATCGCGCACGCTTTTCGAACTCTATAGTAAAGAAGAGGTCGATGAAATAAACCTCGTCTATACCAGCTTCGCATCGGCTGTTTCCAGGTATCTTACCAGTATCAGACTGCTGCCGATAGATATCAGCACCATGCCGCCGAAGCCACCGACCAAGGTATTGCTGCCCTTCGATTTTTACCCTTCACCACAGGAAATCTTCAACCAGCTGATGCCAAGATATCTGCGCAACCTGCTTTATCGCGCGATCATCGAATCATCGGCCGCCGAACAGAGCGCGCGCATGGCCGCCATGACCTCTGCCACCGACCGCGCTCAGGAAATCATCGACGAACTCAAACTCGATCTCAACCGCAGCCGCCAGGCGCTGATCACCAGAGAAATCGCCGAAGTCATCTCGGGCTCGCAGGCTTGAGCCAGAAGACGCCGCAGGAGCAAACAACATGAGCCAGGGAAAAATAGTTCAGATCACCGGCCCCGCCGTAGACGTCAAGTTTCCGCCGGGACAACTGCCCAGCATTCATAACGCCCTCGAAGTCGACAACCCGCTTCTCAACTGCAAACTCACCCTCGAGGTGGCACTGCATCTTGGTAACGATATCATCAGAACCGTTGCCATGGGCCCGACCGATGGCCTGCGCCGCGATCTGCCGGTCAAAGATACCGGCAAGCCGATCTCGGTTCCGGTTGGCAACCGCGTGCTTGGCCGCATCTTCAACGTGCTCGGCGAAACTATCGACGGCATCGGCCCGATCGACCGCAGCGGCGAAAAGTGGCCGATTCATCGACCAGCACCGGCTTTTCGCCAGCAGGGCAAAACCACCGATATTCTCGAAACCGGTCTCAAGGTCATCGACCTGCTCACGCCCTACGCCCGCGGCGGCAAAATTGGCCTGTTTGGTGGTGCCGGCGTCGGCAAAACCGTACTTATCATGGAACTCATCAACAATATCGCCAAGCAACACGGCGGCGTCTCGGTATTTGCGGGCGTTGGCGAGCGCACCCGTGAGGGAAACGACCTCTACCTCGAAATGAAGCAATCAGGCGTTCTCGACAAAACCTGTCTGGTTTTCGGGCAGATGAACGAGCCGCCCGGCGCCCGTCTGCGCGTGGCCCTGTCAGCGCTGACCATGGCCGAATACTTTCGCGACCGCGAAGCGCAGGATGTACTGCTCTTCGTCGATAATATCTTCAGATTCGTACAGGCTGGCGCCGAGGTTTCGTCTCTGCTCGGCCGCATGCCCTCAGCGGTTGGCTATCAGCCGACTCTCGGCACCGAGATGGGCACCTTGCAGGAGCGCATCACCACTACCGTTACCGGTTCGATTACCTCTGTACAGGCAATTTACGTGCCGGCTGACGATATCACCGACCCGGCCCCGGCGACGACCTTTTCCCATCTCGATGCGACGACGGTTCTCTCGCGCAAAATCGTCGAACTCGGCATTTACCCGGCGGTCGATCCGCTGGCCTCGAACTCGAGACTGCTCGCTCCCGATTTTGTCGGCAACGATCATTACACGGTGGCCCGGCGTGTCATCGAGATTCTGCAGCGTTACCGCGAACTCGCCGACATCATCGCGATTCTCGGCATGGAAGAGCTTTCTGACGAAGACCGCATTCTGGTTAATCGCGCCCGCCGCCTGCAGAAGTTTCTGTCGCAGCCATTTTTCGTTGCCGAAAAATTCAGCGGCCATCCCGGCCGTTTCGTCTCGCTCAGCGAGACTATCGAAGGCTTCAAAGGCATCGTCGAAGGCGCTTACGACCAGTTTCCCGAACAGGCTTTCTACATGGCCGGTAATATCAGGGACGTCGAACGAAAAGCTGAACTGCTCAAAAAACAGGTATGAAAAAAAGTTTCGCTGTCGCCATAGCTCTACCCGGCAAGCATCTGCTGACCTTTGAGGCGCGCCAGATCATGCTGCCGTCAAAAAAGGGCTATATCGGCTTCATGGCCGGTCGCCAGCCGATGCTCGCCACCATGGAACCAGGCCTGATCTCTATCATCGACATCGAAGACCATCATCTGATTTTCGGCACCACCGGCGGCTTTGCCGAGATGCTCGACAATCAGGCCAGCCTGCTGTGCGATTCGCTCATCGATGTAAAAGAACTCGACCTCAATGACACTGTAGTGCCAGCTGGCGTGATTTACAATCGTGATACTTCGCAGATGACCGAAAAACAGAAGCGTGATTATGTTAAACTGCTGATGATCAACCGGCTACGCAAAAAGTCGGCGACAGCCGGAGCCTCTACCAGGACCATTACGGAGTAACCAATGCATAACGATCAGATGTTCGCAAACCCCTGCCCCAATGCGGCTATGAACCCTAACCGGCCGATCGAGACGATGGCGCAGGGAAAAATTTACGCCGACGTGCCGCTGAATTTTTTCTCCGATATCGATTCTCTCAAAAACTACGTTCTCGAGCTCAAGGGCCTTGGCGTCAATGTTCTGCTGATTCTGCCGCATTTCATGCCAGGTCTTTCTGCCTATGTCGTGCGTGATTACGAACAACCCTGCCCGCTCTTCGGCACCTGGGAAGCCTTTGCCGACTTCATGCTCTATGTCAAAGATCTCGGCATGGACCGCATGATCGATATTCCGTTCAACCATGCCGACTGGCAGGTCGAAAACCTTAAACGCAGCTGGTTCAAGCAGCATGCGGAAAAAGGCATCGAAGCCGGTGCTGATGATGAAGATGCCGACGGCAACCGGGTAAGAGTCAACTGGGGCGCTTATGAACTCGACAATGCCGACCCGTCTCTGCAGACCTACTGGCTCGAAAAGGTCATCTTTCCGCATGTCGAAAAATACAACGTCAACGCAATCAGAATCGACGCCGCC
This sequence comes from uncultured bacterium, assembly GCA_964569565.1. Taxonomy (GTDB): domain Bacteria; phylum Muiribacteriota; class Ozemobacteria; order Ozemobacterales; family Ozemobacteraceae; genus Rifleibacterium. The sequence continues at coordinate 3,395 of CAZMWO010000334.1, forward strand.
TGGGGCCTCGATAAAAACGGCCTCAAACGCATTGTCGGCGAGACTCTGCAGCGTTTTCCGCATGTCTGGTTTCTCGCCGAGAATCTCGGCATGTCGAAGCTGATCAAGCTTGCCGAAAGCAGCATCGCTGCCGGTGCCCGCCGTTTTTTCAACAACTTCTACTGGTACAGCGGCGGAATCGCAATTCCAGCTGATATTTACCGGCTCTACAAACGCAGTGGCGGCGTGCCGACCTGCTCGATATACAGCAGCCATGACACCCTGATGCCGGCGATGAAAGCGCTGGCACGCGTGCGCAGCAACGAAGTCAGGGGCCTCAACGACAAGGCGATAGTGCGCAAGTTCGTACAGTATGAAAAGCTGCAGTCACTGCGCCAGCTCGACCTGCCGACGCAGAGTGCCGTCATCGAGCTGATGAAGCTGGACTTCGCACTGACCGCGTTGTTGAGTTCAGACCTGATGTTCGCTGCCGGCTCGGAAAAAGCACTGTTTGAGCGCATCGACGTGTTGCGCTCAGGCCCGGCCGAGTTTGCGCGGGGCCTCGACAGCGACCTGCCCGTATTCATGAGCGAACTCCTGCAGATCAAATCAAGTCACCGGGCCTTCAACAGTGAGGGCATCGTCGTCCCCTTCGGCAGCTGGAAAGCTGACAAGCCCGGCATCAGAGGCTATAGCAAAGCGCTCGCCGACGGCAGCCACGCCATGATCGCCGCCAACGGCGGCAAAACCGCCGGCAGCATCAGTCTGCCGCGCCGCATGCGCAAAGCGACCAGGGCGACAGTATTCACTCCCAACGGGCATGCAACCTGCAACCTCGCCGACCTGCCGGCTACCATCGAACTGCAACCCGGCCAGCTTCTGATTCTGCTCTGCGAATAGTTGAACTTGACCTCGCACAAAGACACAGAGACGCAAAGAAGAATGAGAGAAGATAATCCGCAGATTACGCCGATTGTCGCAGATTTTTTCAGGCCGCGACGGGAGCAGATGAGAGCCGCGATCGTGAACTGTTGCTATGAGAGAGTTTGCGAGAACGGTTACGAGAACGATTACGA
>CAZMWO010000335.1:0-4432 GCA_964569565.1 uncultured bacterium
GGGCTTACATCCTTACCATAAACGACGGTGGGTATAAGTTCCTTTGCTCTGAGCTTCTTAGCGTCTTCTTTGCCAACTTTGTTTCTTACTTCAGCGTTGAGAATCAACTCTGCCATAGAAACCTCCTTAGTGTGAATTGATAGGTCTGATTATACCATCAAATGCTCTTCAGGTCAAATTTATCGGAGTTCCGCAGCCAGCTGGAGTCTTGCTCGTGCTTTGAATTTTTATTGGCAACGCGTATCATGTAGGCGTTATATGAAAGAAATTTTTATGCGGGAATTTGCCGCCGCTTTGCAGTTGAGCCGCGAGAAGGGAATCGGCGCGGCCGCTTTCCGGCGCCTGCTGGACCTTTGCGGTATGCCGTCTCTGGCCCTGGAACACTGGCAGAAGTCAGGTCCTGATAGGCCCCGGAGCCGGCAAAGCCGGCTCAAATCGCCGACTGCAGCCATGATCGAAGCTGCGGTCGCAAAAGTTGCCGGCGGCGAAATGCAGGGATACTACTATTCACAATCCGGGTATCCCAGTCAACTTAATGATCTTGGTGAGCCCCCGCCAGTTCTGTTCAGCAGCTGCGTAATCAGGCCGGTTCGATTCGCTGCCGTAGTTGGTGCCCGCAAACTGTCGGCAGCGGCAATTGCGCCTGCGCATGATCTGGTTCGTCAGCTTGTTTCAGAAGGCTACGCTATTGTCAGTGGCGGTGCCGAAGGTGCCGATGCTGTCGCACTGCAGGAATCTCTGGATCTTGGGGCTTATACGGCAGCAGTATTTGCAACCGGCCTCGATGTGGTTTACCCGGCGGTACATGTCGGTCTGTTCGAAAAAATCCGACAGGCTGGTGTGTTGTTGACCGAGATGATGCCCGGAGCCAGGCCACAGCGCAGTTTTTTTCCGGCCCGCAATCGCATAATAGCTGCACTGGCTGATGTCGTTGCGGTAGTTCAGGCCGGCGAGAGCAGCGGTTCGCTGATCACAGCTGCCTGGGCGTCAAGACTTGGCCGGCGCATTCTGGTGCTGCCACCGCCGACTGATGCCGACCCCGCCTGGGCCGGCAATCATCGTCTCATCGAGGCCGGCGCCGGGGTGTTTCGCTCTGGCGGCAAAGCGTTTTCAGTTGCCGAGCCGGTCAAAGACTTTTTTGCAGCCGGCGATGATTTTTTTGCGGGCTTCTGACTCGGGTGTCAGTTTCGCCAGGTCTTCGAACCAGGCCAGTTTGCTTTTGAGCTTTTCTTTGTCTTCTGAGGTTTCGTAGTAAGAAAGATTCTCAGCTGCGTGTTCAAGTATACCTGCCGCTGTTTCCAGGGCCTCTGAAACATGCTTGCCTTCTGGATAACTTTCGACGTAGCGGCCAAGAGAGTTCTCGAAGAAATAGATCATCATGTCGGGGTCGCCCTCGCTCTCGCCTGGTAACGGCTGCTTTGCCGCCTGCCAGGCTATCTCTTCGGCTGCTTCGACAATGTCTGCATATTTCTCGGCAAGATCCCAGTATGCATCTGCTTTAACGAAATGCTGTCCGGCGGGTTCGTGGTAATAGCAGAGGGCAGGGTAGTTTTTTACGGCCGGATGCTTGCTGTCGCTGCCTTTTCCCGCCATTGACAGCGCAGAATATATGCGATTGAGAACTCGCAGAAAAGCCGTTTCCAGCTGCGCCTTTTCGAGAGAGTGTGAAGCCATCTCTTTCGTCTTTTCAGCAAAATCGAGGGTTTGCATGAGATCTTCGGCTGATTTATTGTCTGCAGCAGTCTGTGAATCGATAATCTGAATCGCCGCCGAAATTCTGTCGTCGCTGCTGGTTAACAGCGCGAGACCACCAAATACCCATCCTTCCTGCTTGTCCTCAGACAGCACCTTATACCAGCGCGAAGTTTTTCCAAGCAAGGTTTCGTCTTTGTCTGATTCGGCTACGACCTTGCACCAGATGCCTATTGGCAGGGTGGCAACAATTTTGCCCGAGGTCGCCGCGGTATCGCGCATACGAACATTTGTGGCGGCTATGTATAAGTATTCGGGAGCTGCACTCAGCACGGCTGAACAGAAGCTTAGAATGAAAAGAAGTATTCTGCCGGTCGATTGTCTACGCATAAGATGTTCCTCTCAAAAAAAATACCCGGGCATCGCTGCCCGGGATTGTTTTCAGTGACCGCAGCCAGAACAGCTTGAACAGCCAGATCCGCAGGATGACGGCATCTCTGATGCGTCCTTGATATCCATGAGTTCAAGGTCGAAATGCAGGGTCTTGCCGGCTAGAGGATGGTTCATGTCGAGAGTTACCGATTCATTGTCAAACTTTACGACAGTGGCAATGACTCTTTCGCCGTTTTCCATCTGCAGCGCAAGCTGCTGATCGAGAACTGGTTCGAATTCATCACCGAAGTTTTCGCGCTGCGTGGTGATCACGCGTTCGTCTGAGTAGTCGCCGTAACCCTGAGCCGGCGCAAGAACTATGGTCTTTTTGTCGCCGATCTTCATGCCGACTACAGCTGTTTCAAATCCTTCTATGATATCGCCGTCGCCAACGATAAAATAAAGTGGGCTGCCGTTGACGCTGGAGTCAAATACTTCGCCTGAATCAAATTTGCCGGTGTAGTGGACGAAAACCAGGTCGCCTTTTTTTACTGCTGCCATTGGTGGGCTCCTTTTAGCCTGGTTGGCTGAAATATTGTACAGAACCTCTGTACGTCTTATCAGACTATTATTTTTTGTCGTTCAAGTCAACACCGGCATGCGATAAATCTCGACTGGCGTGAATTTTATGTTGCTGTATCCACTTCCATACCGCTGTCCGGCTGACACCAATAATTCTCGCCACTTCTGCCTTGTTCCAGAGGTTTTCTTCGAGCAGAGCACGGAGCTTTGCGGCATCACGCAGGATGCGCTTGCTCTCTATGCCGGCTCCGGCGTGTCTCTGTTGTGGTGCCTGTCTTTTTGTGTCTGAAACTGCTGGCTCCGTTGTGTAACTCAGTTCTCCCGGCAGATGTTCGCACCTGATAATGCGATCCTGGCATACGACAAAGGCATATTCTATCGCGTTCTCGAGCTCTCTTACATTGCCCGGCCACTGGTATGACATCATCAGGTTGAGAGCGTCGCGGTCAATGCCGCTGATCAGACGCCCGGTGCGCGCACTGAAGCGATTTATAAAATGCTGTGCGAGCAGCGGAATATCATCAGGTCTTTCTCGCAGCGCCGGCAAAGTAATCGGAAACACCCGCAGTCTGTAATAGAGGTCCTCTCTGAATCTGCCTTCCCGCACCTCACGGGACAAATCCTTGTTGGTAGCGGCAATCACTCTGACATCGACATTGATTATGTTCTCGCCGCCTACCCGTTGCATTTCCCCATTCTGTAAAACCCGCAGCAGCTTAACCTGCATGGCAGAACTGATGTCGGCTATTTCATCGAGGAATATGGTGCCTTTGTCAGCCGCTTCAAAACGACCGGTCCGCTTTTTTATCGCGCCAGTGAACGCGCCTTTCTCATGACCGAAAAGTTCTGATTCCAGTAGAGATTCAGGAAGGGCGCCGCAATTGACTTTGATGAACGGCCCGTCCTTGCGGTTGCTCAAATGTTGAATGGCATTGGCAACCAGTTCCTTGCCGGTGCCGCTCTCCCCCAGAATCATGACCGAAGCTTCGCTTTCGGCTGCCAGCGAGATGAGCCGGAAAGATCTCTGCATTAGTGGACTTTTGCCGGTAATGCCGGCAAAATTGTCTTCTGATTGCAGTCTCGATGCCATCTCAGCAATTTCCTGGCGCAGGCTGAAAACCGGGCGGAAATCGGTTATGGTTTGCAGTATGCCAAAGGTTTTGCCCTGTTCGTTGCGCATAACTCGGGCATTAACCATGACCGGAATTTTTTCGCCGCTCTTTGCGATAATTCTGCACTCACATCCATTGATACAGGTCTCGCTACGGTTGCGGCTGCTGAACAGGGCGAAGATCTTTTCGGCACCCATGCATTCTGCCGAGCGCAGCCATTCAGTCGTGCGGTTAAGCGCTTCTTCCGCATCGTAGCCGGTAATTTCGGTCATGGCTTTGTTCCAGACCCTGATTTTCCCGTCGGTATCAACCAGGATCACTCCCTCTGCCATCGTGTCGAGCAGAAGGGTAGCGCTGATGTCGTGCAAAAAATCCCGATCTGTCATAGCAACTCCAAATGTGATGTTTCAGTAACGTTACTCTTGTATGTAATAAAGCGCAACTCTTCGCAACTTTTTGTTTCTGAATCGTCAGAACAGCGTGCTGTAAGCATGTTTCACAGACTGGCATGCTGTATGCGTTGCAAGTTAATAAACTTACTTTATGGAGACATATATGACAGTTGAAAATGCTATAAGGATAATGGCCGGCTCGATGATTCTATTAAGTCTTGTACTTACCTGGTTTGTTAATCAGGCCTGGGTATGGCTTACGGTGTTCGTCGCCCTGAACCT
>CAZMWO010000336.1:0-2771 GCA_964569565.1 uncultured bacterium
GGCGGCAAAATCGAGAAAATAAAGGAGAAAGGCCATGTTTAAAAGACTTTTCAATCTGATTGCGTCTATGTTCCGTTCTCTCGTCAGCGGGTTCGAAGCGCGCAACCCGGCCGCTCTCATCGAGGCTGAGAAGCATAACCTGCGCAACGAAATCGTGCGCTTCAACAAGGGACTGGCCGAGCAGGCCGGCTTCGTCTACCGTCTGGCCAGCCAGCTTAAAGACAGCAGTCAGCAGGCCGGTCAGCTGCGCCGGCGCATCAACATTCTGCTGCAGGCCGGCGACCGCGCGACCGCAGCCCGACTGGCCCTGCAACTGAGTGACCTTAACCGTAACAATGACGAACTGGCTACCCGCTGCCGCGTCGCCGAAGAGACATATCAGAAGCTCGAAAAATCACGCGAGCAGGCCGTCGCCGGCGCGCGCACCCGCATCGAACGTCTCGAAAATCTGGTTTCACAGACCGAGATTATCGAAGCCCAGAACGAGATGCTCTCGATGGTGCAGGGTCTCAGCTTCAACTCAGCTTTCTCGCAGAGTTCTCTCGACACGACGAGCGAAATCATCGAAAAGTCACATGTCGAAGCGCTCGGCCGCGCCCGCGTCAGCGGCAACCAGCAGCACCAGGTGCTGCAGGATCTCGACCTGCAGGAAAGCGAACGCAAAATCATGGAAGAACGCGCGCTGGCCGAGTTCATCAGCCTCAACGCGATTCCTTCCGATGGCGAGGGTTCGCAGTCGCTTGTGGTTCCGGTTGTAAAAGTCGACCGGGTTGCCTGATCAAAACTATTAACTTAAGGGAGGAAGCCATGAGAAGCAACGATATTTTGAGCGGAAACACCGAAGTCAAGTCCTCGCTGGGCGATGTTGTAACGACCCTGTGGCTCGAACTGCAGCGTGCATACACCAGTGCCATTACCGAAAACAACGAAGAAAAAACCAGTTTCTTCACCGGCAGAATCTCGGGTCTGCGACTGGCCCTGCCGCTGCTGCGCGGCGTACACTTCAGTCTGCGGGTCGTCGACTCACGTCTGCTCTTCGTTCCCGGTGACCCCGAAGCCGATGTCGGCCAGCACGCCAGTCTGCTGCGCAACGTTCTGCAGCGCGACTTCGAGACTCTTCATGAAGGCGGCAAGCTCGGCATGAAGAAAGAGTGGCTCGAGGGGCACATCCAGGCGATCGGCTATTCCCTCGCGCTGATCCAGCCCTTCCTCAGCCGTCAGAACTGAGCGGCTGCCTCCTTTCGATGGCAGGCATCAGAAACGGGTTTTGCGGGGGCTGAAAATTTGCCGGGGATTTCCGGAATTATATGGATGTCGATGGTTCGAATTCAAAAATGATTGAGGAGAAAAAAATGAGTATCAGACCTTCAGAACTGGGCAACAAAAAGATTTCCGAGCTTCCGCAGGCCAATCAGCGCTTCATTGAAAAGTGCAACAGCAATATCGATCTGTGGATCGAAGGCTTCGACAAGCTGCTGGAAGCCGCCACCAAAGACAGAAGACTGCTGACGTTGAATTCTTTTCCGAGATTCAATGAGCAGACACCCTTTTTCACGGCGACAAAACTGCTTATCGAGGCTCTGCGCGGTATTCTTGAAGTGCACAACAAGAAAAAAGCAGTTTCCGAAACAGACCTGACTCTGGCCGAGAATCACCTCGCCATATTAGAGGGCACCAGGCTCGAAACTGCCCTGCTCGAAAAATGGGTTGAAAGCAACAAACTCGCCCTGCAGGACCTCGAAAAGGTTGGCGCAACCCTGTTCGAATCTGACGAGCAGCCGGCCGACCAGCAGCCCTGAAAAAGTTCGGGATATTTCCGGAATATATAAGCCAGAACGGTTCTTAAACTTCAAGGAGGTAACAAGATGAAAAGTTTTGAAGCAGTCCTCGCCCCGGTTAAGGATCTCGCCCAGGTTCTGTCTCGCAGGGAGATTGAAGTAATAAGAGCCAGCGGTGGCTATGTCCCCCGGTAAAACGGGGGGTTCTGCCGGTGCTCTAAACCGGCTATAATTTTTATAAGGAGACCAGAATATGTGGATATGTCTGAACAATGCGTTTCTTTCGATCGTCAGCAAGGGCGACGACAGTAGCAAGCTCTGCGTCAGAGCCCGTCGCCGCGAACATATCACCAATGTTTTCCCTGGTGAAACTATTATTAACAACGAAGGCACCGACTACGCTTTCCGGGCTTACATAGCTCGTGATAAGGTTTCCAGAGTCATCGCCGACAGCATCGCAAAAATCAACTACGACAACTTCAAGAACAGCACCGCCAGAACAGATCACGACCTTGCGCACGCATACGGCCAGGTCTGGAACGTAATGTACAACCTTCAGAAGCGCACACGCTGATCAAATACTTGATCAAAGCTCACAAGTGGTCTGTCACATATAATACCGGGTGTAATCTGTCATTGCGAGCGGAGCGAAGCAATCCTGATGATCACAAGATTGCTTCGTCGCTACGCTCCTCGCAATGACAGCAAAGCACATACTCGATTTTGTCAAATGACAAGCGCACGAGTGACAAGCGAACGAGAGGAGAGAAATGTGAAAAAGAGCGGAATATGTCTGGCAGTTGTTATTGTGTTGCTTTGCCTGCCGGTCTTTGGGCAGAATCTCAATGGTGTGCCATATGTCGATAAAAAAGACGCGGATGGGCAATTTTCGAGAATGTTTATTTTAAATGCCGACGGCCTGATAAAAGAGGGGCACGATTTGTATCGCAAGGGGCAGCGTGAGGCAGCGCTCGAGAAGTTCCAGATTGCTGC
>CAZMWO010000336.1:2781-4427 GCA_964569565.1 uncultured bacterium
GGAATATGTCTGGCAGTTGTTATTGTGTTGCTTTGCCTGCCGGTCTCTGGGCAGAATCTCAATGGTGTGCCATATGTCGACAAAAAGGACGCAAATGGGCAGCTGTTGTCGAGGACGTTCATTTTATTAAATTCCGATACTCTGATAAAAGAGGGGCATGATTTATATCGCAAGGGGCAGCGTGAGGCAGCGCTCGAGAAGTTCCAGATTGCTGCGAAAGCGTCTCCGGTAAATGTCGACGCCCACTATTGCGCAGCGGTTCTGTGTCTCCAGCTTGGCAGGCTTTCAAAAGCCGAAACAGCGTATGACAAAATCAGAGAGCTTATTCGCTTTTACAGCGGGGTTGGCAGGGGCCTTTACAAAGACCGTCTGGCAAGAGCGATAAAGGCGCAAAAACTTCTTGAACAAAAGATGCAGAAAAAAAGTGCCGATCTCGACTTCGCTGAAGAGACCGCCAGCCTTAACGCCTGGTTCAAACGGGTGGAACAATGCCAGGGCATTGTCCTCAGGCCTTCTGTCGCCTGCGCCAGCGAAAAATAACCGATGCGCCTGGCCAGCGAACTTTAGGAACCCCTGCTGATCAAATCCAGATAGAATGAATCATCAAGTCGAACTGTTGGAATTGCAGAATCTGGCCATGAATTCCCGGGTAATTTTTCTGAGAGGGTCGTCGAGCGCTTCATAGACCTTCTTCTCGATAAATTCGGGAATCGGGCCGTAGAATGCCTGAGCAATACCGCCGGCGATGCAGGCTATGGTATCCGAGTCACCGCCCAGAGAAATTGCGCATCTGATGGCATCTTCGTAATCAGTTGAATCGATAAAAGCGCGAATCGCCTGCGGAACGCTCCCCTGGCAGGAAACGTCGAAGCGGTAGTCAGGCCTTATTTCATCGATATGTTTGCTGAGATCGTAAGCAAACTTGCTTTCGATATAGTCTTTTATCGCCGACTTCGCGTGGCCGGTGTGAGCCAGCAATATTGCAGCCGCTACAGCCTGTGCGCCTTTGATTCCTTCCGGGTGATTATGGGTTACGCTGCTGAATTCCTCAGCTTTGGCCAGAACCGTATCGAGATCGTCATAGGCAAACCCGACCGGACTGATGCGCATCGCCGAACCGTTGCCATAACTATTGTACGGTTGAGGATTCTCACTGTTGGCCCAGACATGAAAACGCCCACCATAACCGCGATCCGGATAAGAGTGATAAAACTTGAGCAGATTCTCGCGGCATGAAGCGTCATTCAAGATGCAGTCAGCAACCGCGAGCGTCAATACCGAATCATCAGTGATGCAGCTCCCATCGCTGAAAAGCGGAAAATTTTTACTCTTAACATTGTCACGCTCATAAATTGATCCAATCAAATCCCCTGCGATTGCACCGATCATGCAAAAGTCCTTTCTGTCAGCCGATTTACCTACTGCTTCGATGCATTTCAATTCTCACCAACATATTACGCCCATTAGACCATTGCATCAACAGGAAGGACTCTAGCCTCGGAACACCTGCCAATACCGATTATCACAATATTTGCCTGAAAAACCAAAAGGTGAGCGACAACTAATTCTTGACATTAGATTAGCACTCCAAATAAAAATATACCTGTTTCAACCTTAATGTTTATGTGCGATAATTCACCTAAGCT
>CAZMWO010000337.1:0-233 GCA_964569565.1 uncultured bacterium
TTCGCACATGAATGTCAGCCGACTTCGGGAAGCCGAGCAGCGCAGTCTCGTAGTGGCGCAGGGCCTGAGCGGGCGAGCCTTCCTGAGAGATCATGATGCCGAGATAGTAATGCGCCATGAATTCTTCCGGGGACTTTCTGACTATTGCACGCAGTGACTTGATGACTTCGGCCTTCTCTTTTTTATTGCCGATCTGAAAATCGCGCCAGGCTTTGTCATAAAACGTTTCTGAA
>CAZMWO010000337.1:253-4427 GCA_964569565.1 uncultured bacterium
CAGCGGGATTTTTTTGCGGCGCACAGCTGCAGATAGATCGGAGGCGGCAAAAATGCAGCAGAGCGCAAAGCCCAGTATCAGCAGTTCCGACAGTCTGGTTCTCGTCTTCATAAAAAGCTCCTTATGCTTGTCAGAGTAACGGCAAGCCTCGCCAGGTTAACGATGCGCAGTATTTAAGCTAAAAGTTAACACGCCTTTCCTGCGAATGCAAAGAAAGGCGTGAAAATACGTGCAGAAGTTACAGGCCGGCCGGCCCCTGTATCAAAACCTTCATGCCTGAAAACACTGAATAGAGAGCGACGATCAGGCTGAAATAGAAAAGGTAGAAGTGAAAGCGCCTGATGTTTGCCTGGGCCTTCGCCTTTTTCGGGTTCTTGATCGACTTGCCGACGAACATGTTGGCCAGCAGAATGCCAAGAAAAATGGCGCCGGCATAGCCGTGGCCGTAGGTGCGCCGGAAGATTTCCTGTATCTGGAGAAACTGGACCAGGCTGAAGATGCCGCCAAGCAGGCCGACGAAAATCAGGCCGGTAATCAGTTTGCTCAGCTTAAGGTGCTGTTGCAGGAGCAGATCGTGTTGATCGGCTTCGGGGGATTTGGGGTTGATGGCCAGCGTCTGTTTGCCGAGGCGATGAATGTGGATCACGGCGGCAAGCAGGGCCAGCATGAAGATGGGATGCAAATACTGCATAGCTGAACTCCTGCCTAAAGTTTGAATTTTCCTATATCGAAGTCATCGAGGTCGAACGGGTCTTTGGCCGGTTTTTTGCCACTCTTGGGCTTTTCTTCGACCGGACTGTCGAGGTCGATAATATTGTCGATGTTGAACGGGTTGTCGTCAGCCGGCGGGGCTGGTTTTCCGACCGCCGGTTTCTTGCCGCCGGCAGCCGGTTTGGCTGCTGGTGCCGGAGTGGCCGGCTGGTCATCATTCGGAAAAACTTCAAGCACATCGAGGTCGAGGTCGAGACTGGCAAAGGGGTCTTTGCCGCCTTCTCCTCCTGAACCACCTGTGCCGAGGCCAAGATCTGCCTCTGAGAACAGGGCTGCAAATGGGTCTTTGCTTTCTTTGCCTGCTGGAGTTTTCGGCTTCATCGGCGGCAGCGGGGTATCGTCATCTTCGAGCCCAGTTGTGCCATCAGCCGGTTTCATCGGCGGCAGCGGCGTGTCTTCAAGGCTGGCAAAGGGGTCTGGTTCTCTGGCCGGGGCCGGTCGGGCCGGCGGAACGGGCCTGGCTGCCGGAACAGGTTTGACCGGTGGTGCCGGAGCTGGTGCCGGTTTCATTGGTGGCAGCAGGTCTTCGATGTCGTCGAGCGGTAATCCAGGTTCGGGTTCAGCTGCTGCCGGAGCCGAAAAGCTGTCGAGCGAGTCAAGATTGATGTCTGGCACGCTATCAGCGGCTGCTGCATTCGTCTGACCGGCAGCGTCCTGCGCCATGCTTTCATCTGAGGTCTCTTTGCCGGACTGGCTGAGATTATCGATCAGCGAGCCAAAGAGATCGTCGCCGAGGCCGTCAGCTTTCATGAAGTCGGGCGTTGGCACAGCTGGCGTTGCTGGTTCAACTGCTGGTTCTGGTGCAATGGGCTTTGCCGCTGCCGGAACTTCGACATCGAGGCCGAGATTGAGATTGTCAAAATTCATGACATCGTCTTTGGCTGGCGCCGGTTTATGCGGTGCCGCCGGTGGTGTTGCGGTTGGAGGTGCAGGTCTGGCAGCTGGGACAGGAGCCGGAGTCGCAGGTTTCGCTGCCGGTCTGGTCGCCGGAGCTGCCGGTATAATTTCTTCTGTGCTGATTTCCGGGACTGGATGCGCAGGTGTTGCTGGTTTTACCGGGCTTTCAACCTGTTTTGCCGGCATTGTCGGGCTGAATGGCGCGGCAGGTGCTGGCTTTGCCGCTGGAGTTGCCGGCCTGGCCGGAACTGCGGGTTTCGCGACAGCCGGTTGCGGAGATGCCGGAGCAGCTGGTTTTGTCGGGGGTGCCGGAATTGGCGGTGGAGTTGGCGCCGTAATCGAAGGCTGCTTTTGAACCGAACCTTGTGACGGAAATGCCGGAGCCTGAGGCGCCTGAATCACTGGAGGTGCTGAAATAACTGGCGCTGGCATTGGCGACGGTTCTTTTTTCTGGGTCATGCCGGTCGGCAGCGGAGCTGTCACCGGTGGCTTTTTTCGTATGATCGGTTTGACTGGCGGAACCGCGCGGCGCGGTCGGGCTGAGCCCTTTGCCGAGGCGGTCAGCGGTTTCCCGCAGCATGGGCAGAATCTGATGACCATGTCACATTCATCACAATAGAGGCCATCTCCGCTGGCGGTGACCGGAACTGCATGTCCTGATACCGGGGTCATCTGTTGGCCGGTGGATTCCCAGGAGCCACTGTCGCTTTTGCTCCAGTTTTCTAGTTCACAGACAAGGCCTTTGACTCCGGCAATCTGCCTGAGGCTGGATTCGATGAATTTGAGTTCGATAGCAGTTTCTTCGACGGTTTTGTCGATGCCGACAAAGGCAAGTTCGCCCTGCAGGGTAACTACCCCGGCATTAACCGGAAACTTTATTTTGCCGAGATCGACTCGCCGCCCGGCCAGTTCGCGTCTGACGGCAGCTCCGATCCCAAGGTCAGTGGCCTCCTTCAATTTTGGCCTCCAGTTCTCAAGTCAGTTGAATATAGAGTCGCACGGCAAATTCAGGATTTGCACAATTCATTTTATGAATCGGCAAAGTCGTGAAAATTTCTTAATCTTATCTGCAGATAAAAGAATTATAGCGCAAATTTTGTAAGAAATTCAGCAATATTCTCAAAAACAGCTGCGCGCTGCAAAGGTTCTGCGAGATTGTAGAATGGCGGCCCCGGGCGGCGGCGCAGCCAGGTTTCCTGGCGTTTGGCATACTGCCGGGTGTGAATGACGATCGCCTCGCGGGTCGCATTAAGATCTGCCTGCCCGTCGAGCAGATCAAACCATTCGTTGTAGCCGATCGAGTTGAGGCCAGGCGCCTGCCGGCCATATTTGTCAACGAGCTGTCGCACCTCGTTCTCGAGCCCTGCTGCAATCATTTTGGCAACCCGCAGTTCAATCGCTTCGTGCAGTTCCTCGCGCGGTCGGGTTACCACCAGCGGCTTAAAGACTGCCTCAGGCAGAGGCGAAATACGCCTGTTTTCAGCAAGGGGTCGCCCGGTGTTCTTTACAATCTCGATTGCCCGCAGAACGCGCCGCGGATTATTAACATCTATCTGGCCGGAAGCGTCAGGATCAAGCTTGTTCAGTCGTTCGAGCATCTCTGTCAGGCCTTTTGTCTGCAATTCCTGCTGTAGCTGCTGTGCCAGTTCAATATCGTTGCCGGCAGCACCGAGGCCTTCGGCGAGCGCGTCATAATAAAAGCCGGTGCCGCCGACAAGCAGCGGAATTTTTGCGCGTTGCCAGATATGTCTGATGGCCGCCGCGGCCGCTTCGGCATATTCCGCGGCGCTGAACGGGCGGTCTGGCGTTATCATGCTGAAGAGATGATGCGGCGCCTGCGCCATCTCAGCCTGAGTCGGATGAGCCGTGCCGATCAGCATCTCACGGTAAATCTGGCGCGAATCGCAGTTCACGATTTCACAGCCGTGCCGGGCAGCAATTTCAAGCGCCAGGCCGGTTTTCCCTGATGCTGTCGGCCCAAGAACCGCCAGAACCGGCATCTTTTGGACTGTCTGCATTGCTAGGTTCGCAAAAAGCCAGTTTCGATCTGGCGGGTGGTCAGCCTGATCACGATCGGGCGGCCATGCGGGCAGGTAAAGGGATTCTCGGTCTTGAGCAGTTGCTCGAGCAGACTGTTCCATTCTGATTCGTCGAGCGGGTTGCCGGCTTTTACCGCGGCTTTGCATGCCATCATCTTGAGCAGGTCAGTTTTTATTTCGCGGATCGAGCGGCTTTCCCAGCCGTTCAGGACCTGGCCGAGAACGTCCTGCAGACTTTCGCCATCGCTGTTCTGCTTTTCCGATACCGGAAAGGCGGTGGCGTAATATTGTCCGTCGTCTTCCTGCTGTATCGTGAAACCCAGTTCTTTCAGCTCGCCGAGGTGATCTTTGATCACCATACGCTCGGAAGGCAGCAGTTTCAGCGGTACCGGAAACAGCAGCGGCTGGGCTGCAATCGGCATGTCGCGATAGGTCGCCGTATACTGATCGAAGAGAATACGCTCGTG
>CAZMWO010000338.1:0-4426 GCA_964569565.1 uncultured bacterium
TTCTACGTCACCGACCGCAAGAAGGATCTGATCATAAGCGGCGGCTACAATATCTATCCGCGCGAAGTCGAAGAAGTGCTTTTCCGCTATCCCAAGATAAAGGAAGCTGTCGTCGTCGGCATCAAGCACCCGACGCGCGGCGAGACCCCGCGCGCATTCGTGGTTCCGGCAGAGGGCGAGACCATCGACCGCAACGATCTCATCGACTTCTGCCGCAAGAACATGGCGAACTACAAGGTTCCGCGCGACATCGAATTTCGCGACAATCTTCCCAAGTCGGCTGTCGGAAAAGTGCTGCGCCGGTTGCTGCGCGAAGAACCCAAAGCCTGACTGACCCGTTCGTGAAAAGACCTGCGCAGTTAGTGATTGACAATCGCAACGGCGGGGTTTAGCCTTGCGGGTATGAATCAACAGGCGCAGAACCACACTACAGCACAACGATACACCCTGGAGCTGCTGCGGCCGTATCGTCGTCATCTTCTTTATGGTGTGACCTCGCTGATCATTGTCGATATCGCCGACATCATGCCGCCGATCATCATCAAGATGGCTATCGACGCCATCGAGCGCGGCAATGCAATGCGAACCGTCGTTTACTGTGGCATCGCTCTGCTGCTGACAGCTGCTGTTCAGGCGACTTTCAGATTTTTCTGGCGCCAGTTTTTTCTCGGAACCTCGCATAAATCAGTCTACGACCTGAGAAAGGCGCTGTTCTCGCACCTGCTCAAACTGCCGTTTCACTACTTCAGCCGCACCCGCACCGGCGATATCATGTCGCGCCTGACCAACGACATTCAGGAAATCCGCTTCATGCTCGGAATCGGCATTCTCGTCGCGCTTGACGCCTCATTTTATTTCATGACCATCCCGTTCATCATGATCTGGCTCTCACCAAAGCTGACGCTGATAACCCTGCTGCCGTTTCTGATGATGCCGGTTATGGTGGTGCTGGTCAAAAACGCTATTCACAATCGTTCACGCGAGGTACAGGCGCGGCTTTCCGACCTCTCGTCGAAAGCCGAAGAAAACCTTTCTGGCATACGTGTGATCAAGGGCTTTCATACCGAAGACAGCGAAATCAGTCGTTTCAGCAGCTGCGGCCGTGCTTTCGTCAGAGACAAAATCAGACTCGCCAACGTCGAAGCGCTTTTTAACCCGGCACTCGATCTGGTTATCGCCGCCGGCATGGTAGTTCTGCTCTATTTCGGCGGCAACATGGTCATCGCCGGCACAATCACTCTTGGCTCGTTCATGGCCTTCGAAGCCTACATGCTCAAACTGAGCTGGCCGATGATGGCGGTGGGCTGGATCATCAACCTCTACCAGCGCAGTATGGCCTCGATGGAACGCTGCCTGCAGATTCTGCGCGAACCAGTTGCCCGCAGCGCCCTCGACGGCGGGCAGGCGAAGCGAAAGCCCGAAATGATCGATAAAACTGAAGCTCCGACGGGTTACGGCATCGAACTCGAAAACCTCTGCTTCACTTACCCCGACGCTTCACAGCCGGCGCTCAATAACATTTCTTTCAAGCTGCCCGAAGGCAAAACTCTGGGTATCACCGGCCCGGTAGGCTGTGGCAAAAGCACGCTGCTGCGCCTGCTCATGAAAATGTTCGCACCCGCCAGCGGCCAGATCAGAATTGGTGGCAAAGACGCGCGCGAAATCGATCTGACCGAGCTGCGACAGCTTTTCTCTTATGTACCCCAGGAAACCTTTCTGTTTTCAGAAACGATACGGGAAAACGTGCTGTTCGCCTGCACCGATAAAACCCGCGACGAGGCCGCCGAAGCCTACGCGCAGCGCGCCGGCCTCGCCGACGATCTCAAAGACTTTCCCGGCCGGCTCGAAACCATGCTCGGCGAGCGTGGCGTCAACCTGTCCGGCGGACAGAAGCAGAGAGTATCACTGGCACGCGCGCTGGCAGCCGAGCGGCCGATACTGGTGCTCGACGACTGTACCAGCGCTGTAGATACCGAAACCGAGCAGCGCATACTGAGTTCTCTGCAAAAGCAGGCGCGAAAACAGACCTGCATCATCGTTTCACACCGCATGGTCAGTCTGCAGAACGCTGACCTGATACTTTATCTCGATAGCGGCGAGGTGGTCGAAGCCGGCAGTCACGAAGAACTGCTCAAGCGCGGCGGCCGCTATGCCAGAGCCTGGGAACGCCAGCGCATCAAGGCACAACTCGAAGAAGGCAACTGATGGAAGACTATTTCAACGAAGACGACATCAAGGCCCCGATGTGGGATACCGGCCTGGTGAGGCGCATGCTGCCCTA
Source organism: uncultured bacterium (assembly GCA_964569565.1). GTDB lineage: Bacteria > Muiribacteriota > Ozemobacteria > Ozemobacterales > Ozemobacteraceae > Rifleibacterium. The sequence goes on from CAZMWO010000338.1 coordinate 2,282, forward strand.
CCTGCGCAACTGGCGCCCGCATTTTCTGTTTTCGGTGCTGCTGGTGCTCGCCGGCACGGCAGTGCAGATTTCGCTGCCGCTGCTGCTTGGCCGTGCCGTCGATCTTGGTATAAAAATACGCAACCTCGAACTGCTTCTCGATTACGTTCTACTCTATGCCGTAGCGCATGCTTCGTTCTTCGTAATTCTGGCGGCGCGCAACTGGCTGCTGCAATATACCGGTCAGCAGGTGCTGCACGAACTGCGCACCCATCTTTTCTCGCATATTCAGAAGCTGCCGATCAGCTTTTTCGACCGCACCCCGGTGGGTCGCCTGGTTACACGTATCACCAATGACGTTGCGACCATGGCCGAACTGTTTTCAGCCGCGCTGATAAATGTCAGCGGCGACATCTGCGTAATCATCGGTATCGGTATAATGATGCTGACCCTGAACTGGAAACTTGGCCTTGCCGCTCTGCTGGCTTCCCCGCTGCTCTATTACGTCGTCTGGGTGCTCAAAGGAAAGATGCGTGACACCTTCAGACTGGCACGCGCCAAACTGGCGATGCTCAACGCTTCGCTGGCCGAGAACGTATCAGGGATGAGCGTAATTCACGTTTTCAATCAGGAAACCGCGCGCGAAGCCAAATTCGACGAAATGAACACCAGCTTGCGTGAAGCCGAGCTGACCTCGGTCTTTTACAACTCGTTTTTTTCGCCGGTCGTCACCGTGTTCAGCGCCATCACGCTCGCCATTGTAACGACTTACGGCGGCTGGCTCGTGAGCACCGGCGAAATCAGCATCGGGCTGCTCATCACCTTTATCGCCTATACTCAGGCCTTTTTCGACCCGGTGCGGCAGATCAGCGAGCAGATTTCGGTTTTTCAGAGTGCAATGGCTTCGGCCGAGCGCGTGTTCGGCCTGCTCGACGAAGCACCCGAACCCGATCTCGAAAGTGGCCGTGAATTCACCGGTCTGAACAGTGAAATCGAGTTCCGCAATCTCAACTTTTCTTACAACAGCGACAAACAGATTCTCAAAGACCTCAGCTTCACCATCAGAAAAGGTGAAAGAATCGCGGTCGTCGGGCACACCGGTGCCGGCAAAACGACACTGGCAGCATTGCTCAAGCGTTTTTACGATTACCAGGACGGCCAGATACTGCTCGATGGTGTCGATCTACGCGAGTTCTCGCGATCGTCACTGCGCCGCCGCATCGGGCTGATCCAGCAGGATGTCAACATCTTCTCAGGCACCATTCTCGATAATATTTTTCTGGCAGAAGGCAGTTTCGACAAAAACAAACTCGACCGCATCATTTCTGAGCTGCAAATGGAAAGCCTGATCGACAAACTGCCACAGGGAATCGAAACCCAGATATTCGAGCGCGGCAGCAACATCTCTGCCGGCCAGCGCCAGCTCATCGCATTTTCTCGCGCACTGGCTAACGACCCTGAGATACTGATTCTCGACGAAGCAACCTCATCGGTAGATTCAGAGACAGAAAGCATTATTCAACGTTCGGTTCAGCAGCTCACCAGCAGCCGTACCAGCCTGATAATCGCGCATCGACTTTCCACAATACGCAACTGCAGCCGTATACTGGTGCTGCATAACGGCCGCCTCGTCGAGCAGGGCAGTCACGAAGAACTGCTCAAGCAAAAAGGGCACTACCAGAAACTTTACGAACTGCAGTTCGCCGAAGGAGACAAAGCATGAAAGACGTCGATCAATTTATCGAATCACTGCGCAATGCGCCCGAAGGCGACATTTTCAACCCCTGGTGGCAGCGTGATGAGCTGCACGACGACTATTCGAACTCACCCGAAATCCGGCGCAACCATCTCAAATTCTACCTGCAGGAACGCCTTGGCCGCTGCCGCTATCTGCTCGTCGGCGAAGCGCTCGGCTATCAGGGTGGGCATTTTTCTGGTATAGCCATGACCTCAGAACGCATGCTGCTAGGCCATCTCAGCAATAAGGGTATCAGGCCCGAACATATTTTCACGACCATCGGCCCGATGCGAACCAGTCGCGAAGATGTGCGCAAAGACGGCTTTTCAGAGCCGACCGCAACCATAGTATGGGGGCATCTGTTGAGCGGCGGGATCGACCCATACACGTTCACGATCTGGAACGCCCTGCCCTGGCACCCATATAAC
>CAZMWO010000339.1:0-4417 GCA_964569565.1 uncultured bacterium
ACAGGCCTTTATGGCGGTGTCGATACCTACATCAATACCATGGTCATGCAGATGGGCTTTCAGGTGCCCGAAAGCCAGCATAGCCGTGTCTGGATCGTAAAAAAGGATCAGGCCACTTCGGAACTTCTTGAAAAAAATCCCGATCGTGCTGAATTTGCCTCAATTTTTCGCTTTCTCGGACAGCCACAGATCTGTAAAAGAGAGCACGGTTCGTCGGGTTCCGGGTTGCGCCTGCTGAACATCAACATTGGTCTGTTCACCGATCAGAAGGATATGCTTTTCAAAACCGGCTATGACGAGTGGGGTTCTTTCGTCGACACGTCAGAGCAGGCCTCAGCCACGCGAATTGAAGCTTTTGACCAGAAAAAGTGGCGGTCAAGCAGTAATCAGGTGCGCGCATATTTCAAGGCGAACCCTGACAAGCAGGGATATAGCAGCCTGATCAATGTAACCAGTCAGCTGTGGAACCCTCTGCCCAAGAATGCTTTTTCCATTATAGCCGGCGGCGGCCCATATCTGGTGCTGCCAACCCTGACAACCGACTGGAAAAATCCTGAACTACAGCGATTTGTGCAGGACCAGGCCGAAAAACAGGCGCAGAAATCAGAGCGCAGCGAAGAACCGGCAATCCCTGCGGAACTTGAGCCGGCCATAAAGCTTCTCGGCCGCTGGCAAAATCTGCTGGTTAATCTTGGACGGATCGAGCCCAGGCTGAATTTCGGATTTTGTGACAGCGAGGGCGTTATATTGAGCATCGCTCTCGATATCGAACTGGCGCCGCGCATGCCTGAATTTCTTGTCGAGGCATCATCGGTCATCGGCTTTGACTTTGTTCTGCAGGGTGATAAGCTCCCGGCAGTCGATGAAGAACTGGTTGCAGCAATTGCATCGAGTGAAAGTAAAGTCGTTCTGGCTGCCCACACTTACCTTGAAGAACAGCAGACAGACATAAGCGGACGGGAACGTGCTGGCGATAATGCTGGAACCATCGGCAAGAAAGACTCTGTCAGACTCGTTATGCGTCAGATTATGCCACATACAAAGTTCGTCACTGGTAACGCCGAAACAGCCATGATAGACATGAGTGTCGGCAGCAAAAGTTTTGTGACGATGGCGCCGATGTTTATTCTCAACGATCAGACCAGACGGCTTGTTCCCGCATTCGGTCTTAGAATCGCCATGCTTGAGCTGGACCGGCAACACCCCGACCGTAAGCCTTCATACTCTGAAGAAATGACCAGGGTGCTGGCCGAAATCTACGACAGCGTCGCTTCGGGCACATTTGCCGGTCCGCTGGTGATTCACGACCGCAGCATTCCAGTAAACAGTAAAGGTCTGATGCTGATCGACTACGTCGGTTCGACCATGACCGGGCGTTATAACAAGTCTGCGCTAGGATCTGTCTCTCTTTATGAATGTTTTGACCGCAAGCTCCTCAGGCGCCTTTCCCGCCAGATGCCGAAAAAAACCGATTTGCTGCCGGAGAATGCTCATAAGCGCACACTTGCCGTTGGCATGAACAGCGAAAACAAGTCCGGGCGTATCATGCTGGTAGGGCCTTTTGAAGCCAGCGACTTCGATTATTTTCCGACGCCCCTCGATCTCTACACTCCCTATCGCGTTCAGAAGGAACCGCTGATGGGCATTGAAATTCACGCAAATGCAATCATAAACATACTCGACAAGCGCTATATCGCTCACTCTGACTCCCGGCACACTACTGTGGCTCTTTTTCTGTCGTGTCTGCTGCTCGGATTTCTGCTTGACATACTTACTCCGGTAGCCGGAGCCTTTCTGACCTTTGCCTTCATGGGTGGAGCCTTCTGGCATTCCTACACTTCTTATCATGTCGCCAGGCAGCTGTTCAACTGCTCCGCACTGCTTTTAAGCTATCCGGCCATCTGGGCCATCGCGACCCTGACCAATTATGTGCGTCAGCGCGCCCGTGCCCAGAAGACTAAAGACATGTTCTCGCGCTTTGTCGCCGCTGACGTCGTGCAATACATGCTCGACAATCCCGATATGGTTAAGCCCGGTGGCGAAAAGGTTGAGCTGACCATATTCTTCTCTGACGTCGCCGGTTTTACTTCGATTTCCGAAGCTCTGACGCCAGAAGAACTTGTCGTTCTGCTTAACGAATATCTCGGCGCCATGACCGACCTGCTTTTCGAATACGGCGGCACCCTCGATAAATTCATCGGAGACGCGGTAATGGCCTTCTGGAATTTCCCGCGCAAACAGGACGATCATGCTGTGCGCGCCTGCCTCTGCGCAATCGCGATGCAGCGCAAAATCAACGAGCTGCAGATCGGCTGGGCGGAAAGAGGTCTGCCGAGAGTTTCTGCCCGCGCCGGCCTGAATTCGGCCAATGTTGTTGTCGGCTATATGGGCTCGTCCAAGGCCCAGATGAACTTCACCTGTATGGGTGACGGCGTAAACCTTGCCTCCCGTCTCGAAGGTGCCAACAAGGAATACGGCACGGCGCTGATGGTCAGTGACGCTACTTTCCAGAGGGCAAAGCATGTGGTTGTCGGCAGATTTCTTGATTTTCTTGCCGTTAAAGGCAAAAAAGAGCCGGTTAAAGTGCATGAACTTGTCTGTGAAGTTGGCAATGAGCCGCCGGGCTGGAACGAGCTGATCGAGCTCTATAACCGCGCGATTCAGCTGCATCTCGAACGCAGATGGGATGAAGCAATCGCAACTTTCCAACAGATTCTGGCACGCTGGCCGGATGATGGCCCCAGTCATACCTATATCGCACGTTGCAACGAATACAAAGAAAACCCGCCACCCGAGGGATGGGATGGCAGGTATATCCTGACCCACAAATAACTTCTTTTCTTCCTCGTAATCGTAATCGTGCTCGTAATCGTGCTCGTAATCGTAATCGTAATCGGTATCACTGTTGCACGCGGCCGCATATCGGGCGCATATCGGGCGCGTCTCGACGCGCCCCTACGCGCGCCCCTACGCGTGGCCCTGCCGGGTTTGGTAATCGTTGTTGTGTTTTTGTCAAATCTTAAAAAAAAATGATGCTTAATGACAGTGAATTGTGATAATTATTGTTTGACCACCGTTCTGGACAAAACAGCCATACACAATCAGGAACAGAATGAAACCAGAATTCGATTATCACAGATTTATTGACAACTCCATGGTCATAGAGACTGCCGAGCAGCTTGCGGCCTTTTTCAAGCGTACCGAAGGCAGTGACATTGTAGCGGTCGATGTAGAATCCGCCGGTTTTTACCGATATTATTCACGGGTAAACCTCATTCAGATAGCTACCAGAACCGAGGCAGCCATAATTGACCCGCAGAAAATCAAGGATTTTTCGACCTTTCAGAAATTTGCTGCGGCCAGTCGCTGCATCTGGATTTTTCATGGCGGCGATTACGACATTTCGATGCTCGCCCGCGATCTCGAAATATATATTCCGCGCATGTTCGACACCCGTAAGGCGGCTGAATTCCTTGGCCAGCGCGAACTCGGGCTCAGAGCCCTGACCGAAAAGTATCTCGGTTTCACTCTGGATAAGCGCCTGCAGCGCTGTGACTGGTCGCGACGTCCATTGACGCCGGCGATGAAAGAATATGGTTTGTTGGACGCCGTCTGTCTGGTGCCTATTTTTGACTTTATGGTTCGTGAACTCGATGAACTGGGGCGCCTTGACTGGGTGATGCAGGAGTGCGAATACATCGCCCGTGACGCAAGAGAAGCGACTGCACCGACACGAAATCCTTACGCCTTTCGCATAAAGGGCTCTTCGCGACTTTCGCCACGTTCTCTGGCAGTTCTTCGTGCAGTGTGGGAACTCAGGGAGAAGATCGCCGAGCGCCAGGACCGGGCTGCGTTCATGCTTCTCAGCAATCAGGCCCTGCTTGAGATTGCCCGCCAGATTCCGCGAACAGTTTCAGGCCTCTCGGTAATCAAGCACATCGGCCGCGATTTTCTCAATCGTTATGGTCAGGATTTGCAGGCTGCTATCCGCGAGGGCATCGAATCAGATCTGACTGATCTTGAGCCTCCACCGCGGCCACGTGACCGCCAGGAGCTTCTCAACGCCTGGGAAGGCGAACTGGCCAAGGCCTTGCGAGAAATTCGCGATGACGCTGCCAACCGTTTGCAGATTCCGGCCTCTGTACTCGCGCCCACGCATTCTCTCTATGATCTTGCCAGAATACGTCCAGAAACAATGGGTCAGTTGGTGCAGAGCGAGATACTGCATGACTGGCAGGCCAGGCAGCTCGGCGATGAATTTCTCGCCATTCTGCAGCAGGAACCGCCGCAGAAAATGCGCAAAAGCCGCCGCCGCCGCCGTCGCCGGATCTGATTTCTCCGGGTTACAAATAGTATGCGACGGGCAGGCCTCTCATGCGTATGTATATGCGATAGGCAGGCAATATAATAAGTTTTT
>CAZMWO010000340.1:0-4412 GCA_964569565.1 uncultured bacterium
TGCTGGCGTCACAGCATTTCGCGGCCAGGCCGATCTGTTTATCCCTGGTACCGGCGAGCATTTTATTGTCGAAGGGGGCGAACAGGTTACTATTCGCGGCGGGCAGGTTCAACGAGAACAGATAGATGTTCAGCAACAACAGAGCCAGTGGCAGAGCCAGATTGTCCAGATCGGAACTTCACTCGGACTTGACGACGTTCCCGATGTTCTGCGCAGCATTCTCGAGAGCGAAGGAACCACACTTCGGAATCTACGTGCAAGCATGGGTGATCTTACCCCTGAGAATGCGCCTGCCTTGTCCAGAACCGTCGAGCGTTTTATCGGCGTTCTCGACGAGGATGCGATGATACTAGCCAATGTTCAGCGACGAATCCAGCAGGCACTTCCCACCGCACCGTCATCTGAACGGGCGCGCCTGCAGGGATTGATGAGCGCAGTCGCTGATGTAACCAGATCGAACCAGGCAAACAGAGCTGAGATAGCGCAGATACTACGACAACTTCGCGATGCTACCGCGATTGACCTCGGCGAACTGCCCGGCCGCATCGAGAGCATCCGCGTTGGCGCTGCCAATGGCTTTCAGGCCGTGTCAGAGCAATTTGCGGCGCTCCCGGCAGACAGCACTGCCGAAACTCCTGCTGTTTTAGAGTTGCGAACAAGAATCGCCGAGTTTCAGGCGCAACTGGCGCATTTTGAAGCTGAATTATTGCGTATCCAGCGCCAACTCACTGATGTTATCAACACCCAGTCGGGAACCCGCGTGGCTCAGGCGAGAACTCTGTCTCGTGAGGCGGCAGCAGTGCTTCAGGCCATCGGCGGCTATCGTCAGGGCTTGCAGCGCTTCAACGTTACCCGCCAGGATGTGGCTCCCGACGAAGAGGCCCGGGCTGCGATGCAACGGCTGGGGGGAAGCTGCGCTGAGCTGGCTGAAGGGATAACCAGCATCAACGAAAGATTTACCCGTGCCCGGGAGTCGTTTGAACAGGCTCGCACAGTCGCAAATACTCCCGGTCTCGGCCAGTATGATTATCTCGATGCCCGCGACGAGTTGCAGGCCGCTATCGATGGCGACCTGAGTGAAGCTGGTGAATCACTACAGCAGCTGGCACAAGATTATCAGGCACTGAGCCAGCAGAAACAGGATCTGCTGGCGCAATACCAGGAAAAAATCAGTCGCAGCACGGCCCTGCGTTCTCTGGCCAATGATCTTAACCGGCGTGTCTCCGAAATATCTACGCAGATGGCAGCCCTGACTACCAGTTTGGCAAAGCTTCGCAGCGAGCAATCGAGTCTGCTGATGGCTCTAAGCGTTAAACCGGTAGATGATTCTGTAATAACAAGAATGCAGGACACGGAAGATGCAATGTCAGATACCCTCAGGCGCTTTGAAAATGAAATGTCTGCCTACAACTCGACAGCCCAGGGTGCCGGCAGCACCGCGCGCGACAGACTGCGCGGCTGGATCAGGATTCTTGACAACTATCAAAAGATTCGTCGTCTGTATATGTCAGCGCAGCGTCTTTATGAATCGCAGATGCGAGGCATGGGGCGCACGGTAGCCACCCGGGAAACAGAAGAGCTACAGACAATCTGGGAAAGAATTTCCGATGAATTCCAACGTTTGAGCATCGTTGCCAGCAGCATCGAAGCCGAATTAAACCGCCTCGAATCCGAACTCGGCGGCTATACTCGCTAGATTGCCTAATTTGTTGGGTTTTGTGCCACTGAATTCGTTATCAGAATGATTCCCTGGTTTCCTGCTATCATGCCCTGGTTCATTGCATTAAAGCTGACCGCAAGCAGATCCTGGTTAACCCCGGAGGTCTGACTGACCCAGGTAGAACCACCGTCGGTCGTGGCAAGAATGGTTCCCCCATCGCCTACGGCATAACCATGCATGAGATTCGCAAATGAAACGGCCCGCAGAGTAATCGCAGAAACTGCCGCCGGAGTTGTTTGCTGCACCCAGTTTTCGCCGCCGTCGACGGTATGAATGACCGTTCCATTGGCTCCTACTGCCCAACCGTTGCTGGCATCGACAAAATGAATACCGAAATAATCTACAGATGGAGGAGGAGTGTCGTAATTCTGGTAAATAACCCAGGACTCGCCCATATTTGTCGATCTGGCAAGGCCCCAGGAAAAATTGGACTCTTGCGAAAACAGGCCTGTCGCCCAGTAGTTGGTGCCATCAGGCGTTGCCAGACCGCGAACAATGAAGGGAACCGCGGAAGGCTTCGGTGGTACTGAATCAGGTACAACGTCAATCCAGTCTCCGTATCCGTCTTCGTCAACATCAGCGGCCGAATAGATTATCTGCCCCTCTACAGCAGGCGATGCAAAGGCATGCTCCCCGCCAAGCACCACGCTTGCGCTAAGATCGGTTCCGGCAATTGCCCAGAGTCCTTTTGACATAGCCATAAATATCTCATTCCACTCGCCGCTGCGGTCGGTAAGACAATAACCGCCACCCATCTGCTGTGAATAACCGACCATCATGACTTTTCCTGCACCAGCAGAGACCGCTCGAAGATCGACACCCATTGCTTCGCCAATGGCGCCATTAACCAGACTCCAGGTGCGGCCGGCATCGATGCTCTTGAGGATAGTTTCGCCGCCGACTACCCAGCCGGCATCGCCATCGAAAGCCAGGCCTTTAAGGTTTGCGGTCACGCCACCGGGGGAAACATTCATCCAGGCGACGATCTCAAAAGGCAGCGTAGCGCTGGTGTCCGCTCCAGTCGGGGTGACTGTGACGTTCAAGGTGCCTGGGTTAATGCCAGCCGGAACCACAAAGGTGATAGTGGTGTTGGTCCAGTCGGTTATCTCGAAGACTTCTGCCGACCCTAACATCAGTGTGCCACCAGTTCCGAGATTCTGGCCTGTCAGTGTCACCCCGGTTCCAAACACACCGCTAGATGGGCTGATCATGGTCAAAACTGGAGAAAGATCAGTCGGCAAGGCAAAAGTCACTATGCCATCGACGCCCGTAGAGGCCTGATTTGCGATGCCTGCAGCATCATGAGCGACATTGGCCGGAACAGTCGGCATGACAGTACCGGATTGCGAAACATTGAATACAGCTACGTTGTAGGTAGTGCCATCGTTCGGCGCTGTTTCTGTAACAGTGCAGGTCGATGGCATGGAAGTTCCGTTGAGAGAGACATCTTCTGACGAAAACCCGGTGACCGGGCGCGAAAAAACAACAGTGAAGTTGACGGGAAGAGAATCCGCAGGATCATTCTGACCGGCCGCGGTTTCGAGCGTAACCGTCAGCGGCGCCGGCGGCGGCGGTTCAGGAGCCGCAACCGACCACTCCAGAGCGAGGCTTTTGGTCTGCTGACCTGCGTCTGTGAGGGTAAGGGTAAAAGTGAAAGGCCCTGACTGATCCGGGGTTCCTGAAAGAATACCGTCAGCGGCAGATATAGATAACCAGGCCGGAGCGCCATCGAGTTGCCAGTTATAGGGCAGAACACCGCCAGATGCCTCAAGAGTTTGGCTGAATGCCGTTGCAAGCGTCAAAACCGGTGACGTCGGCTGGGCAATCTGCAACTCCGCCGGTTCCTCGGGTTCCTCGGGTTCTTCGGGTAGCAACGCACCAGCCGCCGGGAATTTTCGATTCAGCACTTCAGCATCCCATAACAAGGCGAGACTGGAGGGCTTCCGCGTGGCAAAATCATACTCAGCCCATCCGACAATACCGATGCCCGGGAGAAAGAAAAGCGAGCACCAGGTCGTCTTGCCAGCTCCAAGCCAGTTGAAGCTGACATCTATCCGGCGCGCCTTTCCCTGCAACCATGGAAAGCTTACCGGCAGCGGGTCCATGATCAGAATAGCGGTTTCGCCGCTCATAGAGGGGCTGCCCTTTGGCGACAGAGTAATGCTTTGCGTAGCGCCTGTTCCAGTCTGTATCATCATGTCGGTCAGGCGCCATGCCCGCCCGCCGTTAAAACTGCTGTCATTGCTGATGAAGTACAACCCGGCATCGTCGAACATCTGCACCGAGCCAGTGTTCGATGGATCAAGGATTTCCCAGAGCGATGGCCCGGCAATGTCGGTGCCGGGGCTTTTGAAGAAACCCTGGTCGACAGCACTGAGACCGTCAGAAAACCGGCCGAACTCTATGGTTGATGGGGCAAAAGGTAATTCGACGCGGCCATCAGCCAGTTTTGCGCCAGAGCAGGCAACATCGAGACTGAAGGTCTCCCGGCCATCCGACCCGGCGAGAGGATCACCGGCGATGCTGACGGTTCTGAAATCAGCCCGCGTTGCAGACAACTCAAGGGCATTTTGTTTAAAGGCTTCGCTCCTCAGACTGCCAGAGTCTGACAACAACGACAGCTCGGCGAACTGCCAGCGGTTACCCTTCGCCAATGGCAGAAGAGCTGTGCTTGGAATCATGCTGGTATTAT
>CAZMWO010000341.1:0-4394 GCA_964569565.1 uncultured bacterium
AAAGCGATGACAACAGATTTCTCTATCGCATGGGCACGAGTTATGAGGCGCTCGAGCATGTTTCGCTGATCGGAGAACTTGTCGGCGAAATTCTGGGTGGTGATGACAAGGATACCATGGATATGGTATTAGGCATCAGGGTACAGCCAACCACTACCTGGACGCTGGAATTTGCCTATTACAAGAACCTGCGTACCTACCGGGATTATGGCTGGGACGAACAACTGCAGGCAGGTTACACACTGCGCTGGTAATCAGCGGATTCGCCCCTTCAGTTCCTGAATCATTTCTCCGGCGATAGCCCATTCACGCGAGTTCTCCGGTGCTCTCTGACGAACGGTTTCAAAGCGCTGCAAAGCCATTTTGCCCGCTTCCTGATCGCCTTTCAGCAGCAGCATATCTGTATAAGCGTTGGCGCTCTTCATCAGCAGCCGCAGGTCGTCGGGCTCACTCTGCAGACCTGTTTCGAGAACCGCGATGGCATCCTGAACCCTGCTTTCACGGCTGAGCCGGTCTGCCTCGTCGATGATCTGGTCGACATTCATGCGCTTGAGCACAAAATCGCTGGCACGCGGCTGTTCTGGTTCTGAGATCGTGCTGGCAGAAGCAGTCTGCGCGGTCAGCAGCATTTCTTCACGCTCTTTTTCTCTGGCTTCACGTTCAGCTTTTTCAGCCTCATGACGCTCGATAATCCGGGTTGCTTCAGCTATGTAAAGCTGATTGGCATCTTTGCGATTACGGCCCGACTCGAGAAAAGTCTGCATATCAGGCACAGCCAGCTCAAGGTTTCCTGAGATAAATATCAGCAGACCCCGGTAGAAAATGCCGTCAGACATACGGTTCGGGCGCTCTTTGAGATATTCGAGGCCGCTGCGGATCAGCCCGTTGTCGGGCTCGGCCAGAAGATCGCGTTCGCTGATAATGCAGCTGACATAATATTCGATCGCCTTCTCGATCTTGCCTGAATCGAGAGCATCCATTGCCTGGTTAAAAATAGCTGCTGCCGGGCCTTTGCGTGTAGTGCGATACTGCCGGCGCGACTCTTTTTCCTTGTTGATGCGTTCGACCACTTTCTCAGAGATTTTTTCGGGTTCAGCGTCAGGCACCTTCGTTGCGGCCGGTTTTGTCGGCGCCGGTTTGGCAACTGGCGCACTCTGCGGTTCGGCCTGCGAATAAACGCGCGGCTGACCGGTTTCTGAATCGACAAGATAAATCTGAGAGTCTGCCAGGCCGGGCAACGCCGGAACAGCAGCTTCTGTCGGGCTGCCGGAGAGCACCCGGAGACGTTCGAGCGCCTGGGTAAAAGACGGATTCAACGAAAGGGCACGCCCATAGCTTTCGCGGGCTTCCTGCATTCGCCCCATCGCTTCATAACAAAGCCCCATATTGTAGGGCACCCAGTAAGAGTCAGGATTTATTCTGGCCGCCTGCTGATAACAGTGAATACTGTCACGAAACTGGCCGCTCTTGCGATAAAGAATGCCAAGGTTGTTGTAGGCATGAAAATTGTCGGGATCGATACGCAAAAGCACAAAATAGGTTTCGACCGCCTTGACAAAATTATTGGCCAGGCTGTATTCCATGGCCAGCTGAAGATGCGCCTCGACATCGCGCGGGCTGTTGATCAGACGCTGCTGCAATTTGTAAATTCTCGCAGCAGCAGCGTCTTCTGCCCGAAGTGACGGGCCGGAAAACGCCAGCAAAAAAGCCACCGCCAGCAGAATACTGCCAACAGTGCATCGAAAGGATCTTAAGTTCAGGGCGAAGTCATGTTCAGCGGGCTTCGACAAGAAATTTGATAGCGGTTTTTTCGTTTCCATCAATCTCGATTTTTGCAAAAGCTATCATCGTCAGCAGCTCGATTCCTTTGGGGGCTACGTACCCTCTGGTAACAGCTATCGATTTTACCGCCTGGTTTACCGCACCCGCTCCGACTGCGAGCAGCTCAACCTGCTTGTCCTGTTCGAGGACCGCGGCGATGGCTCCTGCTACTGATTTGGGATTCGACGATGATGCGACTCTTAGTACTTCCATTTTGAGCCTCTCCTTTAACCTGTAATAACCCACAACCCCTTCACACTAAAATTATACTAGTAATGAACTGATTTATGCAAACGCTTTGACGATCAGAGTAAGAAAATATGCAAATATTACAAAAGCACTCAAAAAAAAAGACTGCCATCCGTTCCGGCAGTCTCTTATGTACACTCAGTTCTATTCTGGATGGCAGAACAGCACGCTGGCGTTCTGGCCACCAAAACCAAAGGAATTTACCAGGCCACCATCGATCTGCTTGTCTTTGGCGACCAGCGGCGCAAAATCGAGATCTTTCAATTCTTCATCGGGATTTTCCAGATTCAAAGTCGGGTGAATAAAACCGTTGCGCATCTGCACGATTGTAGCGACCGAACCTACCGCTCCGGCGGCACCAAGCAGATGGCCGATCATCGACTTTGTTGCATTGATAGTAACATTACCAATCTTGTCGCCAAAGACCCTTCTAACGGCTTTCATCTCTGCGCCATCACCAATCGGGGTGCTCGTGCCATGCGCATTTACGTAATTTACCCTTTCTATCGGGAAATTACTGAAATTGATTGCCTTCATCATGGCGCGGAAACCGCCTTCACCTTCGGGGTGCGGAGCGGTAAGATGGTGCGCATCGGCGGTTGCGCCATAGCCCCTTATCTCTGCCAGTACAGTGGCGCCGCGGCGGCGGGCGCTCTCTTCGCTCTCTATAACGAGAACACCGGCACCTTCGCCCATGACGAAACCGTCGCGATCTTTGTCGAACGGCCGCGAAGCCTTTTCTGGTGCATCGTTGCGGGTAGACAGTGCTTTCATTTTAGCGAACCCGGCTACTGTAAGCGGAGTGATCGCCGATTCGGCGCCGCCACAGACCATGATGTCGCACTCATCGTGAACTATTTTCAGAAAAGCTTCACCGATTCCATGCAGGCCAGAGGCACAGGCCGACACGACACAGTAATTCGGACCGTTGAAGCCGTATTCCATGGCGATACAACCGGCTGAAATATTGCAGATCATCATCGGTACAAGAAACGGGCTTACCCGCCCCGGCCCACTTGCCAGACAGGTATCATATTCGCCCTCGAAGGTGTGAATGCCACCAATACCGGTAGAAACAGTCACGCCAACCCGGAAAGGATCGTAGTTCTTTTCCTTGAGGCCTGCCTGCTCGACTGCCATAGCTGCTGCCGACATGGCAAACTGAGAATAGCGGTCGTGGCGACGAATCTCTTTTTTGTTCTGCATGTAGACTTCCGGGTCGAAATTTTTGATTTCGCCGGCAATCTGCACGCTGTGCTTCGAAGCATCGAACCCTGCAATTGGACCTATTCCGTTTTTACCCTGCCTGAGGCCTTCTGTGAAGCTGTCAACACCGATACCGATCGGGGAAACAACCCCCAGCCCGGTGACAAAAACGCGTTTCATTTATGTGGTCCTCCTGAATACTGTGAAATTTCAGTCGCGATAATCGAGACCGGAAAAGAACATCGCAAAAATATCCTTTACCGACATTATTTCTTTTATCCGGTATACATGTTCACCGGCAAAAACCAGGCCTTTTTCGAGATTACCGACGCGGGCCTCGATCAGTGCCTGAATAATGCAGAAACGCTGCGAGCACTTTTTAAGACAGTTCAGGCAGCTTGCTGGTTTCATCTCTTCGCGCTGAGCCTTGTCGCTGAAAGGCGTGGCAAGAGCATTTCCCCAGAGACCAACCGGACTCATGATTCTGAAGACATCGCCCTTTTCAGCTTTCAGATAAGTATCGTGAAAAGCCTTCGCAACATTTGCCTCAAAACTTGCGGCGAACCGGGTTCCAACCTGAACGCCATCAGCTCTGGTGGTGTTAAATGCTTCGACAATGTCGTGCTGATCTATGATGCCGCCAGCCAGAAGTACCGGAATACTTACTGCTGCCCTGACCTCAGGAAAGATGTCTCTGGCCAGGCGGGCCGTTCCGAGGTGTCCACCAGCCTCGCAACCTTCGACAACGACCGCGGCAGCACCGAGTTTTTCTGCCAGCGCGGCAACGCGGTCGCCAGATACAATTGGAACGACCGGAATGCCGTAATCACGCCCGATATCGAAGATATCGCGCGAAAATCCGGCACCGGCGACCAGCATATCTATGCCTGCTTTGGCGGCTGTCTCCATCACATCACGAAACCTGGAGGCGGCCACCATGGTGTTGATTCCGACAATACCACCGTTGGCAATACTTCTGGCTATTGCTATTTCGTTGCGTACTTCATCGAGTTCCATGCCGGAGCCGGCGATCAGGCCGATGCCACCTTCGCGGGCAACAGAACCTGCCAGTTTGCCGGTAGAAACCCTGATGGCCATGCCCCCCTGAATCAGGGGAT
>CAZMWO010000342.1:0-4367 GCA_964569565.1 uncultured bacterium
AGATACATCATACCGGCATTCTGGGGAACAGCCAGTTCGATATGGCCCATCTGTGTTCTGACCGCCGGCGCCGGGTAATCGTAATCGCCGTTATTGTGGCCGGGCAGCATGACGCGCGAGATACCGGTTCGGCGGGGCGTGGTCGCCTTGATGTTGGTTATATGGTGGCGGCCGGTGACTTTTTTGCCGACTTCATCGACGAAGAGCAGTATGACTTCGAACTGGTTGTCGAGAGTGGTCAGATCGCCGGCAAAGTCGATTCTGATCTGGCTGCCGGCGGCAGCAAGGTTGACTTTGAACATGTCGGCGCCCCACATGCAGACACTGTCGCGAAACATGGCGGGAAGGCTTGTGTAGAAGCCACTTGCCGGCAATGAATAGTCGGGCAGCAGTTTGCCGAAAGTGTAGGCAGCCGGCTTCAGCTCTGGCTGATTGAGGAAGCTGGTTATGTAAAAGTTGGCGAAAGCATCGGCAAAATTGGTTTTGAACTGGCTGAGTGCTTCGTTGAATCCGTCGATACCGGCCTTTTTGCTGCTGACCAGACTCTTATAAAACTTCTGGCGTGCTTCGTCGGTCTTGAGGAAACTGTTGACCAGATAGAGGTTCCAGAGATAGGTCTGGCCGTAGTTGGCGACCTGGTTCCAGGCGCTCCAGGAGACGAGACTGTTGTCTGGCGTCTTCTGAAAGGCGCTGATCTGGCGTGGGTGCCCATACCCGCAGAACCAGATGTTGATCTGGGCGCAGCCCTCATCGACCCAGTCGTATTCGTCGGCGTCGTGATGAAAATGAATCAGGTGCTGCAGTTCATGTGCTATGGTAGCGAAGAATTCAGGTGTGTTGACTTCGGAAGGGTCGGTATCGATATAGAGCATTTCGCGCTGGTTGCTCTTGAGATCGCTGCCAGCCGGAATCTCATCTGGGCGGTAACAGTCGCCACGGTTAAAATAGCCGCTGGTATAGGTTTTGCCCTGCGCCGCGTTGTCTTTGATATCCATCAGCAGAATGGTTATGCGTTCTTCGTTATCGATGCCCGGCCGGTTTTCGCGGCCAAAATAGCGGGTCGTGGTCGGGTAGATGTTCTTTTCGAGCTCATCGAGCAGTCTGGCGATGTCGATTTCGCGGCAGCGCTGGTTGCCTTCTTCGAGATAGATCAGAAAATTATTGCTGGTCGCAATCAGACTGGCCTCTGTCTGCTCCCATTTATTGGTGCCGAAATTGAAGGTTGCGAAGGTTTCTTTATCGCCAATCTTCGCCCGCAGCAATTTTTCGGCTTCGCCGAAAGTGTTGCGCAGCGCTCTTGAACTGCCTGATGTGCGCTGCCAGGCTGGCGCCTTCATACCTCTTGCCTGCGCTGAAAAATAGTGCGTGCCGCCTGCTGCCGGCGGGTTCGCCGCCATGGCGCCTGAGCTGAAAATACCTGATATAAGCGCGGTTAAAGCCAGTAACCGGAATTTTTTCTGCATTGTAACCCCCAGCAAAGCGTACGCACTATTGGTGCATGCACTGTTGAGCAAAAAACATGCCATGCAACTGACTGTTGAAGAGTCGCTTCTGCCGCTTTTGTGTGAACTTCTACCTGCTGCATCTGCCGGTTTTTCATCGCACCCCTGCCAGCTTTTTTCTATACTGTATGGCTGCAATTATGCTTGAAATATTGCTTTAATAGTGATAAATAAAGCCTCTTATGACAACATTTCTGATTAAATCGCTGGGCTGTAAGGTCAGCCAGTATGACGGCGAACGTCTTGCCGAAAAACTGCGCAATCTTGGCCTGAAGCAGGTTGAGGATGCGCCTGATATTTACATTCTCAATGGCTGTTCGGTAACCGGCCGCGCCTCGCAGAAAGTTCGCCAGACTCTGCGCGCAGCGAAACGCCGCTGGCCTGGAGTTAAGCTGGTGCTGGCCGGGTGCGAAGCAAGGTTGCTGACGCAGAGGCACGAGGAACTGGCTGAGATCGACTGGCTGCTCAAAGATGCTGAACCGGAATCTATCGAGGCAATGCTTTCGGCTCTCGCTCTCGATGTGCTGGCAGAGCCCGGGAGTATCTCGTCACTGCCGGTTACGGCCCGCACCCGCGCCTTTCTTAAAGTGCAGGACGGCTGCAGCCAGTTCTGTTCTTACTGCATTGTCGCGCATCTGCGCGGCCCCGAGTGGTCGCGTCCGATCTCAGATGCTGTTAACGAGGCGCAGCGACTTGTTGCTGAAGGGCATCGTGAGCTGGTGCTGACCGGTATTCATCTTGGACATTACCAGCCTTCGTTATTGCCAATGTTACAGGAACTCGAAAAGATCGAAGGTCTTGACCGTATCAGACTCAGCTCGATTGAATCTATTGAAGTAACAGACGAACTGATCGACTGGGTCGCTGAATCGCCAAAAGCCTGCGCTCAAATGCATCTGCCACTGCAGTCTGGCAGTGATACTGTTCTTCGCGCCATGCGCCGACCCTACAATTCATCAGAATTCGCCGCCGTCGTTGCTCGAATTCGTGATCGCATGCCTTTCGCCGGCATAACCACTGATCTGATCGTCGGTTTTCCAGGTGAGACCGGCGAATTCTTTGCCGAAACCCTTAAATTTCTTGAAGAAATGCAGTTTTCACGCATACATATATTCAAGTTCTCACCGCGCGACGGCACTCCGGCTGCTACCATGGGCGGCCAGATCGACAACGCGACGAAAAACCGCCGTTCCGATGAGGTCGAAGCGGTCTGGCAAAGTTCGGCACAGGCTTTTTACCGGCAGTTCGTCGGCCGCGAACTCGAAGTCCTCTGGGAAACCAGTGCCGATGGAATAATTCAGGGTTTTTCGCGCGAGTATATACCCTGTTTCATGGCCGCCGGCGACCACCTGCTCAACCAGATCACCCATGTTCGAGGCCTCAACGTCACCCCGCAGGGCCTGCAGGTCGCACAGTTATAACCCGCTTTGCTGATCAATTCGAGAGACAGTGTAAGCAGCAAAATCTTAAAACAGCCGAATCCGCAGATTTCGCCGATTACTCCGATTTCTGGTTCATCAAGATAAGGCAGGCTTTGATGTCAGAAACAGGCTATTCAGTTGGTAGAATTCAGTGAGGCCTGATCCCGCCAAGAGCCCGTGTTAGAGAGAAAAATTCAGGTGTTCAATATATAAAGGCCTTCAATTTTGAAGTTTTGCTGCGTTTGCCATGAGAAGCAAAATAGGGGCTTGTACGTTGTGGCGGGGAGCGATATAATCGGGACATGTTTATACAAAGATCATTATTGAGTGTGCTGGTTGTGTTGTTTTGTGGGGTGTTGGCCGGGTGTTCGGTGCCTGGTTCTGGGAATCCGCCGGTCATCGATGATTCGGTTACCATTACCGGCGCAGTATCAGCGCCGACTGTAGCCAATTCCGGGCTGCTGGCGGCAGCCGGGCAGAATAACGATGTCACGGCATTTGCCAGATTTCTGGCGAGTTCGACGCTCAAGGTTAACGGTCGCGCCGTTGAATTTTCGCTTAACGAAACGAACCGTGAACTGAAAGTCGAAAAACTACCGCCGGCAGCCGCTTATGAGCTCGAACTGCGCTGCGGCGATTTCAGTCTTATCGCATTTGCGCCGCACAGTGGCCGCCAGATCAGCCTGTCGTATGGCCTCTCGTTGCGCAGCACGGCAGAATGGTATCTCAGAGCCGCGTTTGGCGCGTCGAATAATTTTTCGATCGATCAGTTTGCCGAATATCAGGTGTCTTCGAACCTTGTCGATACGCTTGTAACAGGTATGCAGACAGAGCTGAGCAAAAACGGCCTGGCTTCGGCGGCCTGGCGGTTGGCGGCCAGTAATGGCGCTTCGGCCCTGGTAAAAGATCGCGAAATGACCGACGTCATGCAGCGAACCGGCAGCGCTTTCTGCTATAACGGTACCTTTTCCGGCACGGTTTACTACCTGCGACTCAATGGTTCCGGCGTGCCGGTGATGGAAGTGCAGGCGGCGGCACTACTGACCTGTGTCAGCAGTGGCAACGCAGTAAATGGCTCGCTCAAACTTGAGCCACAGGCAGTCAGGCCGGTCGAGAATTATACTGTTACTTCGCAGCCTTCAACAGTTTCGTTCGCATTTACCGGCACTCTCAACGGCTCTTATCTGCGTTTTACGCGGCGCGCCGCCAACGACGGCTCGCCACTTTCCGGCAAAGATCTCGACAGCTGGTTTATTTTCCCTGTTAATGGCGGCCTGGCAGTGCAGGCCGAAAATCTCGACCTCGCCTACCGCACCGGAATCCAGACCCGCGCCGGCGACTTTATTCTTCGTAAAAAGTAGTTCGCCTCGGTTTAATACTTTTGCCCGATTGTTCCGATATCAGGAATGTGTAATATAAAATCGGGAAACGATCATTAACAGAA
>CAZMWO010000343.1:0-4362 GCA_964569565.1 uncultured bacterium
CATATCAAAACCCGCACCGTTGTCGCTTACCACAAACGCTCTCTGTTGCTTGATTTTTACGCTCTTGAACTCGATTATTGCTGGATCATTGGCCTGCGTGAACTTAACCGCATTTTCTAAAATGTTGAAAAGCACTATTTCAAAAAGAGACGGGTCAACATGCGCGCTGAGGCTATTCTCTATGATGAAATCAAAGTTGCGCCCCTGATTGCTCTCACGCAGACGACTCTCGATATTTCTGGCCATTGCAGTCAGGTCTACATTTTGAAGCTGCAGTGGAGCGCGGCTTACCCTTGAATGCAGCAGCAACCCGTCGATCAACTGGCCCATGCGCTGGGCTTCTGAGCGCACCCGGTCAATATATTGCCGCCCCTCTTCATCGAGACTGTCATGGAAATCTTCCTTGAGAGCCAGGCTCCAGCCATCTATGCCGCGCAGGGGCGCGCGCAGGTCGTGCGAAACAGAATACGAAAAAGCTTCGAGTTCCCGGTTGGCTGATTCGAGCTGCTCGGTGCGGCTTTGCACGCGTCGTTCGAGTTCAAGATTGAGTTTTTCGAGCTGCTGACGATGTTGCTCAACGGCATCAGCCATAAGGTTGACAGCGTTACAAAGCGTTACTATTTCACTTGCTGACTGCGGTACATCGACGCGCACGCTGAGGTCGCCATCTGCCAGCTGCCTGACCTTATCGCTAAGACTGGTCAGTGGCCGGCTTACCCAGCGTTCCAGCAATGTCATGGGAATCAAAAAGATCAGAATGACCAGAATCTGAGCTAATGTCATGGCATTACGAATGTCTGCCAGCCTCTCATTCACCGATTTCTGCGAAAAAAGCATCACGACGTCTCCGATTTTTTGAGACTCTTCTGAGGCCGGCTCGATACTGCTCAGGTAAACCGGTTCGCGCACCATTATGGTCTCTGAATCGTCTTGTGATGCATTTGTATTTGTGTAGATCACGCGTCCGCCGGCATTCAGGAAGGTTATCGAAATCAGAGACGGAATCTGCAGAGACTGCGATGCCAGGGTTTCTAGCTGCACGACGTCTTCAGAATATATCTCAGATACGGATTGACGAGCAATCTGCGAGGTAAATGTGCGTGAGGCTGTCTCGAAAGAGTTGAGCATGTACCATCTGACATTGCGATAATGACCGATGCCGATGATCGACATCATGACCACTACAGTCACAACAAAAGATAGTAGTATTCTTGATCTTATCGAAAGCAAGTCCTATACCTCGGCTCAATATATTTTTTTCGCTTTAAGCCTGATTTCTTCAGGCACCTTCAGTTCGAATTTTTGCAGTATTGTCATGTTAAGAATCAGTTCCCAGCGCTCAAAATCGCTTGTCGGCACTAACGCATGCTGATCTTTAACCATCTCATCTATCTTTTCAGAAATTGCCATTGCCAGATTTTCGGGGGTCAGAACATAGGCAAAGGCAGCTCCCTGGCGCACCATGGCTTCGGAAAAACCTGCTATCGGCGTGCGTGACCTGAATGATGCCAGTAAAATAGATTTAATTATGGCATCGTTCATTATTTGCGGGTCTGGTGGAAGAATAGCAGCAGTATTGCTTACATTGAAAATGCGCAGTGCTGTCGGCAGACTCCTCGGGTCATCGAGCTGGCTCGAATTGATAGTAACGCCGGTCATAGCAGCGGCCTTATCCAGTGTAATATCAGGAGCAAAGCGCGCGGAGATATATGGATACCATATTGCTTTGAGATTCTTTCTTAAGGCTCTCAGCAGCTGAATCTGCAGTGCCACAGGTTGCTCTGTGTTCAAATGAAGAACTCGTTTGTCGGCTGCCGGCTGGTCGAGCAGAGTGACAAGGATTTTCACTTTCCACAGCATCGAAAGTGCCAGTTGTTGCGCGGCGTCACCCAGAACAACCGCACAGGCTGGTGGCCGGCTCTCAAGAAAGCTCAAAGAAGTTTTACCAACTGGGCAGAAAACCAGATTTTCTTTGGTAACTCGCTTGAGATGGTCCACCGTATCGACATGCAGAGGAATATCTGGTCGAAAAAAGACCCAGACTTCGGCCGATTGCGCCTGCACCTGCCATCCGCAAAGCACGAACAGCAGAGAGATTGTGCAACATACTAGTGTTTTGATTCTAAACATTTCTGGTGTGACAGAGCTGCTACAAATTCCATGACATTTCAAGCGATAATTCACGCCCGGCCTGTGGGTGCTCGTCGAGCACGCCGGCAGGGTTCAGTACCGATACATAAGAATGATAAGTATTAAGAAGATTGCTTATTCTGAGAGTTATCTTGTCTGCAATTCCTGCATTGAAGCGTTGAATGGTGAGATTGGTGATGCAGCGACCAGAAAGCGCCGGCCTGCTGTCTGCGAAATTTCTTGGCTGTCTGGCTGAGAAGCTGCTCCAGATTGTGGAACAATAATCGCCTCTTTTTACGCTATAGCCAATGTTCAGCTTATTGTGCGGCAGGCCGGGAGCTACCGCATTTGGCTGAGTTTCTGAACGCAGTCGAAACGTTGAAAAGCTGGCAAAAACCTCCTGGTATCCCTTAAAGCGCTTCTTGAGCTCCAATTCCAGGCCATCGATTCTGGTGTCGCTGATGTTGCGATAATCGAGAAACATGCGTGGGCTTTCGATTCTGTCACTGAGGTTGTTAACGAAAAAATTGATCTTGGTCTGCCAGCCGCCAAACAGTTCACCCAGCAGCTGAAATTCGTAAGTGTCGATCTTTTCACGCTTGAGATTGCGGTTATTGTTTAACTCATGGAAATCAGGGTTACGATAAGCTCTGCCATAGAGAAATTTCGCTGTCCACTCTGTGCTCATGCGCTTGATCAAAGCGGCTCGGGTGCTCAAGCTGTCGCCGAAAAGTGAATGCTTATCGTAACGGGCATCGAGAACCAGTCTCATTCTCGGATTGAGCCTGATGTCATCTTGAACTGTCAACGAATTATTGGTGAAGCGCTCAGTTCTGGGGGCGGCTCCTGGCATTTCACTCAACTTTGCCGGGTCATTCGGAGAAGCATAAGAAGCAGCCACAGAAGATTCCAGCAGATCGATCCAGGAAAGCTCGCCTCTGATAGAGAATTGATGGCGATCATTTCTGGGCCCCTTCCATAAAAAATTCATGCCCAAGATTGCATCTTTTGAGTGATCCTCTTCCATTACGCCAAAGGGGTATTTTATACCATTGCTGGTCGCACCCGGGCTGACCGTCTCGCCTTCTTCGCTGTCGCTGAAGCGATTGTAAAAGAGCTCGACTGAGTAGTCTGATTGATTGGCCAGGTCTTTATGATATTTGAGCGATAAAAGATCGTTAGATCGCCTGAAGAAGGTTTTGTCGTTGAGGTTCTCA
Source organism: uncultured bacterium (assembly GCA_964569565.1). Lineage (GTDB taxonomy): Bacteria > Muiribacteriota > Ozemobacteria > Ozemobacterales > Ozemobacteraceae > Rifleibacterium. The sequence continues at coordinate 3,348 of CAZMWO010000343.1, forward strand.
AAATAACCTATATACCCTTCACGACCACCCTCGACGTGGTGGGCGAGAAAGGTGTAGCCTCGCTCATCTGAAATTTTGAGCATAAAATCTTTTTTGGTAAATCCATCTCTGGTAAACCCGGATTTGCCAAACGCGTCTTTCTCAACTGGTCTTGAGTTACCGTCACTGCCAGAAGCGGAAATACTGAAGTCAAAGGTTGTCTGCCCTGACTTGAAAACTTTGGCGAGGCCGATTCCTTTGCTGTCAAAACTGCCGATAGATGCACGAAAAGTCCCGTTTTCGGGTGGATCTATCTCGGTAATGCAGTTTATGATAGCAAGAAAGGCGTTGGCCCCGTACATCGCTGAACCGGGACCACGAATGATTTCGATGCGGTTGAACCGAGTCAGGTCTATCAGGTCATAAGTCCAGTAAGGCGTTCCAAGAAACTGATTGTTGAGGCTGACACCGTCGATAAGCACCATGAAACTGCGATTTGAATCAAAAACACCGCGTGGCCCTGGCCACCAGTCACCGGCGACAGATCGCCATGGGTTGAAACCTGGCGCGAATTCAAGTAGCTCAGGAATGGTTCTTACGCCAAGTTGCTTTATCTGCCTCTGTGTGTACACCGAAATAATAGCGGGTGACTCTATCGAAGGCTCAAGGCTGCGCATCGCACTCACAACATTTTCGGGCTCATATAATAGAGACAGAGATTCCATCTCGATATCGGCGCAGTAGCCTTTATCTGCGACTGTTATCGCCAGAATTGCCATAATGCAGAAAAACAGTTTTTTTGCGACCTGCATGCTGTTGTAATACTTCATACTCAGAACCTTCCGTGACAAAGCCATAATAAACAGTCGATTGCTGCCATAATGAGTTTTAAGGCTTGAGTCTAGCATCATAAGCCAATTTTAGCAATATATATGCGAGGGAAAATCCTCTTCAGCTGGCATAAGAAAGCGCCGTGCCATTGAGGCACGGCGCTCCAGATCATGTTATTGGCACCCTTAAAGTGCCGGCACAAACA
>CAZMWO010000344.1:0-221 GCA_964569565.1 uncultured bacterium
AAAGCCCGCGATCATATTGCGCTCTTCCAGTATGACCAGGCGATGGCGCTACTGAGACAGGCAACTCAGCTTGAACCTGACAACTGGGAGCCTTTTTATCTGGCCGGCACCGTTCTTCTCCGCCAGAGAAAACCTGTCGAAGCAGAGAGTTTTCTGGTAAAGGCGCATCAGCTCAACAGTCAGGAAACCGACATCCAGAAAGCTCTTGGCGCACTGTACAT
>CAZMWO010000344.1:231-4358 GCA_964569565.1 uncultured bacterium
CAACATGGCCAAAGATGCCCAGAACGCCGGCCGACCCGGTGAAATGAACGACTACCTCCTCAAAGCATGCCGGGCTTATCCTGCCGGCACCAAAATCTGGCAGACCCTCCTCGAAAACTGGTGGAAAAACAATGAGTTCGAAAAAATCAAGCAGGAAGGCGACCTGATCGTTAAGGGCAACACCGTAGCCCTGGAGCAGGCTGACGACAAGAACCTGCAGGCCTCTCTGATCATTGTCGGCCGAGCTTATTACCGCGAAAACGACTTTGCCAATGCCGAAAAGTATCTGAACGCGGCAGGTCGTATCAGGCACGCCAACGATGAGCTTTTTGCAATGCGCCGCGAGATCCGCTCCAAATCGGAGCAGGAGCGACAGAAGGTCGTAGATGATGCAGAAAAATTTTATAAAGAAGGCAATTACGGCAAAGCCATCGAATTACTGGCACAGGCCGAGAAGATGCCCGGGGCCAAAGTCAGCGAAATTGCAGAAAAAAGAGAAAAAATTGAACGAGAAGTGAACCTCAAGCAATCTCTGGCCAAAGCCGACGACCTGAGCCGGGCCGGCAAAATGGAAGAAGCACTTACGACGTTGCAGGAACTTGCAGCGGCCTACCCCGAAGAAGAGAGTGTCAGCACCAGACTCAAGAAAATTTCGTCTCAGGTTGACAAAGAAAAGGCAGAACAGGCCCGCAAGAATGCTGCCCAGATCGAGGAAAAGAAAAAACTGCTCGAACTGAACCGGCAGTTTGAAAGTTTTATCAAGGAAGCGCGCGAAAAAGAGAACCGCGGCAGCTACGATATCGCCATCGGCGATTATGAGAATGCCCTGAAAATGCGGCCGGACGATAAAGATATACCGCAGAAAATTGTTGAACTTAAACAGAAGTCCAGCCAGGCCAAGGCCCGCCAGGACAGCTTTCAGGTAAGCTTTGCCGCTTTTGACAACGATTTCAAGGTTAACAGGTACGCAGAAGCATATCCGGCTGGTAAAAAGCTTCTCTCCGATTATGAAGAACACCGCAAAACAGTAGCGCCACTGTTTGCAGAAACCTGCCTGCGCCTCGAAAAGTATGATGAGGCAGAAGAAGCCCTTCGTCATATAGAGAATGATGAACAGCATAAAGACATCTACAATTACATCAAGGGCATGGTAGCTTATCACAATGGCGATAACGAACTGGCGCTCGAACATTTCGGCAAACTAAAATCAGGCTTCAGATCTGATGTTAACACCACTCTTTTCTTGATATATCTTTATAAATTTCAGCTGGGCATCTACATTCTGCTGCTGGCCATGCTTTTCCCTGCCATAAAAGCCGGCAAAGAAATGCTGGCCAACTGGAAAACCTCCGGAATTCTCAAAAAAATCGAAAGGATCAAGGAAAGTGGCGAATACGAGGCCAATCTTGCCTTTCTGCAGGAGCGCTACGACAAAGAAGACACGCCGAACCCGAAACAGGTGGCGGTCATGCTGGCAGAAGCCCTGCTGCGCAATGGCAACGTACAACGCGCCTACGAACTGGTCTCGGCGTTGTTGAAAAAAGACAGCCGCAATCCAAACGCAAAAAGAATAGCCGGAGAAGCTTGCCTCATATTGGAAGACACGACTCCGACCGGCCTCGACCACATTCAGGGTCTTCTTAAAATCGACGAAACACGCAAAGATGTAATCAACTACCTCGCCTACGCCTATATTAAACAGCAGGCCGACCACAAAATGGCTCAAGATTTCATTCTCAAGGCAATTTCGCTGAATCCTGCAGACAGTGAAATGGTAATCTACCTTGCCGACCTTTATATCAAACGCCAGATATATTCACAACAGTCATTCAAGATATTCGAACGTGCAATCAAGATTGCACCGGACGTTCCTGGTTATTACATCGAGATTATCGAAACCTGTTTCCGTCTCGACAACCCTCAGGAAGCAGAAAAATGGCGGGAAACTGCGGCAGCCCGCTTCCCGGCCGAACCGGCCTTTTCCGACCAGCCTCGCAAGGCGACAAATAAACCGGCGCGCCAGGCCGACGGGTACCCAGGGACAATGCCAGATTACGCCAGCATTGGCAATGATTCGCCCGGCGGTATGCCTGATTACGAAAACATCGGCAATGATACCCCTGGCGGGCTGCCAGACTACGGAAACATCGGCAACTCACCCTCAGGCGGTATGCCAGATTATGAGAGTATCGGCAATACTACTCCTGGCGGCATGCCAGATTATGAGAGTATTGGCAATGATGATGCCGGTTCCGATTATTCTCCCCCGCCCTTCCCTGACATTGGCATAAAGCCGACCCCGCCGCCGCGGGCACCGATAAGCGGCCCGCAAAAACCTTGCCCGCACTGCGGCGCCGCCAATGCAACCAAAGAATACTATTGCACGACCTGTGGCAAACCCTTTGGCGGCTGACAGCTGCCAGATGACAAAAATGATGCGGCAGGCCGGCAGACTGTAGTAATATAAATAAAAATCAAGGAGCAGGTATGAAAACCTTCGTCAAGAACGCCAGATTTTTCTGGGCCGGAGGCGACTCCGCCGTTCAGGAAAACGTATCACTGCTGATCGAAAATTCACAGATAATCGCTGTCGGCGATGCCGCGAAGCTGGCTCCAATGGCAGCAGACGCCCGCAACATCGATGCGTCTGACCTTATCGTAATCCCCGGCCTGGTCAATACCCATCACCACTTTTACCAGACTCTGACCCGCAATTTTCCAAAAGTGCAGGATGCCAAGCTGTTTACCTGGCTGGTTCGCCTCTACCCGCTGTGGGCACGTATAACTCCCGAAGATTTCGGCCTCGCGACGACGATTGCCACCCTCGAACTTTTGCAGAGCGGCTGCACAACTGCTGTCGATCATTCATATCTGGTGCCGGACGGAAAATCTGACCTGTATTACAGTCAGGTGGAAGCGGCCCGCAAAACCGGCATGCGCTTTCATCTCTGCCGCGGCAGCATGTCGCGCTCGAAAAAAGACGGTGGCCTGCCGCCCGACACAGTTGTTCAGACCGAAGACGTTATTATGAAAGAAACCGATGCACTCGTCAGCAAGGTTCATGAAGCGCAACGCGGAGGCATGACACGTATCATAGTGGCTCCCTGTTCGCCCTTCTCGGTTACCCGAGAACTGATGATCGAAGCAAAAAAATATGCGAACAGCAAGGGGCTCAAGGCGCACACTCACCTCGCCGAGACAAAAGACGAAGAGGAATTCTGCATCAAAGAATTCGGCGTGCGCCCGTTCAAACTGATGGAAGACCTCGGCTGGATGGACGAAAATTCATTTTACGCGCACTGCGTTCACATGTCACCTGAAGAAGTCGTTGCCATGGGCAAAGCGCAGGGCGGTGTTGCCCACTGCCCGACCAGCAACATGCGCCTGGCCTCCGGAATTGCGCCAATTGTCGAGATGCTCAAGGCCAATGTGCCGGTAAGTCTGGCCGTAGACGGCAGCGCCAGCAATGACTGCTCGAACATGATGCTCGAAGTGCGCAACTGCATGCTGCTGCAGCGTGTGCTCAAAACGGCAGACTGCATCACCGCGCGTGATGCTCTCAAGGTCGCTACTCTCGGCGGCGCCAAAGTGCTTGGGCGCGACGACATCGGCATGCTCGAAAAAGGGTTCGAGGCTGACCTGGTCGGCTTCAAGCTCGACAGTCTGCGTCAGGCCGGAAGTTCTACCGACCCGCTTGCCGCCCTGGTATTCTGCGCCGTAGACACAGTTGATCTCAGCATAGTTCATGGCGAAACTCTGATCGAAAATGGCCGTTTCACACGATTCAGCGATGCCGAACTCAAAGAGCTGATCAGACGCCAGAACGAACGCAGTCAGCAGATCTACAACGGATGACACCGCGTCATTGCGAGCGAATAAACTGTCATTGCGAGCGAAGCGAAGCAATCTTAATGATTGCAGGTACAATCTAAGTAAATCAATTCAATATTCAGAAAGAGGTTGATAGAAGATGAAGATTATCGGTGATTTGGAACAATTGCATATTACAGAACCGACGGCTGTAGCCATTGGCAAATTTGACGGGGTACATGTCGGACACCGAATGCTACTGGACACGGTATTGACAGGTAAGAAACGTGGGCTGAAAACGGCTGTATTTACCTTTG